>NZ_CBCSIQ010000022.1:0-69204 GCF_965139615.1 Kerstersia similis | reverse complement strand
GCCCGATCCCACCCAGGGCGAACAGCAACGCCAGCCCGCCCAGCACCAGCCCCACCGGGAAACCGGTGAAGACAAAGACGGCCAGGGCGATGAACATATAGCCGCCCAGGTAGTCATAGAAATGGTTATAGAGCGCTTCCATCACTGCACCTCGGCAGAGTCACGCGATTTTTCTTCCACCGGCTGCCGGATCATGCCCAACCGAGCCAATGCTTCGGGGCGCAAGGTCTGTGGCCCGAACAGGAAAATCACCAGACGCAGCAGCGTCGCCAGCAAGGCCAGCACCAGCAGCGCCACGCCCAGCAGCAGAAACGACTTGATCACCCAGCGATGCGGAATCCCCGTCAGGGCCGGCGAACCTTCGCCCTGCACATAGGCATTCACGACAAACTGCCAGGCCTCGTACACCAGGACGCTGCAAAACGGCAAGGCGAACACCAGGATGCAGATCAATTCCATCCAGCCGCGCCGGCGTTCCGACTGTTTTTCGCGCCAGATATCCACACGCACATGCGCACTGTTGAGATAGGCCAGCGCGTAGGCCATCAGGAAAATCATGGCATGCAGGTGCCACTCGGCTTCCTGCAGCTTGGTCGGAGAAATGTATTCGTACAGCCAGCTGTTCATGACCCACTGCTGGACGAAAACGATCTTGCGGGTGACGACGTCATAGACGATCACCAGAATCAGGGGAAGAATCAGCCATGAGCCCAGCCGCGCCACCCCCGCGCACAGTCTGGACAGCATATCTGACACAACAAGTAACTGGCGCATGGCGGGCTCCACGATCAGCCATCGGATTCCAGCGGGAGGCCAGCCGGATACCGGCGGCCTTTTGCCTCAGGGTAACGCGCAGTGCCACGGCGGGCACTGCGAACCTGAGAACGCTTACTTGAGATAGGCGCGCTCGCCCCAGATCTTGTAGTCGTCACGGAACTTGGACAGGCTATCCCAGACCTTGGCCGAATCCGGGTTCTGTGCCACTTCCTGCTGCACGACCTTGTCCCAGGCCTTGTTGAAGGCCTCCAGCATGTCGGCCGGCCACATCTTGATCTGTACGCCGTCGGCCTCGTTCTGGCGCATGATGGCGTACTGCCCCGCCTCGCCAGCCGCCAGCTGATCCACCAGCGCGCGGTCGCAGGCCATTTCTATCATGGTCTTCTGGGCCGGATTCAACTTGTTCCAGCTATCCTTGTTGATCAGCAGCTCCTGCACCGTGGATTGCTGGTGCCAACCGGGGAAGTAGTTGAACTTGGCGATCTGATAGAAACCCAGGCCTCGGTCAATCGCCGGCACGGATTGCTCGGCGCCGTCGAGCGTGCCCAATTCCAGCGCCTGATAGACTTCGCCCGGCGCCAGCAGTTGCGTGGAAACGCCGAACTCTTCCATCACCTTCGCGCCCAGGCCCAGGAAACGCATCTTCAAGCCGCGCAGATCATCCAGCGACTTGATTTCCTTGCGGAACCAGCCGCCACTTTCCGGCGGCAAAATGCCGCAGGGCAGCATGTGGATATTGTCGCGGGCGTACATTTCCTGCGCCAGCTTCAAACCATCGCCATAACGCAGCCAGGCCAGCATTTCACCTGCTCCGGGGCCAAAGGGAACCGCAGCGAAGAACGCGTAGGCAGAATTCTTGCCGACGTTGAAGCCAGGAGAGCCATAGGCCGCGTCAATTGCGCCCTTGGAGACCGCATCGTAATACTGCGTACCAGCCACGATGGCACCGGGTTCAAACACACGAATATCAAATTTGCCATCCGTCAGCAACTTGACCTCGTCACCGATCTGAAACGCCGTCGCGCCCGCCACCGGCATGGCCTTGGCATAAGCGGAATGCATGCGCCAGCGCACGCGCTCCTGAGCATTGGCGACGGTGGACACCCCTATCGTCAGGGCTAGCGCCAGGCCGCTGATCATTGCGAGTTTCTTCATTTCCAGCTCCTCTCCTTGTTGTCTCCGGCTCTATCGCCCGATCAGGCCTGGCCGAATTCCTTCTCGAAATCGTGATAGCGGTGCAAACCCACCATCTTCATGAAATCCCCGTAGGTCGCCAGATCTTCCGCAACCGCCATGGTGTTGCCATTGATGCGCAAGGCGTCCAGCACACTGGCCGACGCACGCGCGGCCGCCAGCAGCGTCGAGAGTGCATAGAACACGATATCAAACCCCATCTGGCTGATATCGGTTGCCGTCAGTTTCTGGGTTTCATTGCCGTCCACAATGCTCAGCACCTTGCGGCCGGGCACTTGGCGTGCAATCGCCTCGGCCTGCGCGATGGTCTTCACCCCATCGACAAATACCAGGTCCACCCCGGTTTCCGCATACAGATTGGCGCGGCGCACGGCTTCTTCCACGCCATGCACCCCCAAGGCATCGGTACGCGCAATCAACAGCATCTCCGACCAGGCCCGGGCACGCACCGCCCCCTTGAGCGTACGCACCTGCGCCTCGGCCTCCACCAACTGCACGCCGCTGAGCTGCCCACAGCGCTTGGGCAAGGTCTGATCTTCCAGGTGAATGGCAGCTACCCCGACCTGCGCGTAATCCTCTACCGTGCGCAGCAGATTATTGATGCCGCCATAACCGGTATCGGCGTCTGCAATCACAGGCAAAGCCGTGGCCCGCACCATGCGCCGGGCGTGGTCCAGCATTTCGGTCTGTGTCATCAGCCCCAGATCCGGCATACCCAAGGTGGTGGCCGTGGCACCGAAACCGGTCATGTACACAGCGGGAAAGCCGGCCTGCTCCACCAGGCGGGCCGTCAGCGCATCCGACGCACCCGGCGCCTGGATCAGCCTGCCCGCGTTCAACAATTCCTTCAAGATCGACATTCTTCAGACTCCTGGCCTCAGGCTCAGCGGCCGCCAGCGACATCCAGCATACTGGCAGTGATATATGACGAGCCGGGCGACAAGAGCCAGACCGCCGCTTCGGCCACTTCGGCCGGCGCGCCCAAACGGCGCATGGGAATGATGTCTGCGAGCGCGGCAATGGCGGCCGGGTCGCCCAGCGAGTCCATCTGGATCTCGGTATCAATAATGCCGGGCGACAAGGCATTGACGCGGACGGCAGGCGCCAGCTCCTTGGAAAAGGATTGCGTCAGCGTTGCGATGGCCCCCTTGGTGGCGGCATAGACCATATTGCCGACCATCCCGCCCGTGCGTGCCGCGATGGATGCCATGGAAACCATGGAGCGTTCGGTGAACCCGCCCCCGCGCGCCGCGAAGGCGGCCGTGGCGAAAAAGACACTCTTGAGGTTCACATTCAGCACGCGATCCAGTTCGGCTGGATCCAGATCGGCCAGGGTCATGCGCCGGCCGATAATGCCTGCATTGTTGACCAGATGGGCGATTCCGCCCCACTGCGCCACGACCTGATCGGCGGCGCCATCAACCGCCGCCTTATCGCTGACATCCACCGCCAGCGCCAGGATCTGCTCGCCATATTCACGACGCAAAACCGCCAGCCTGTCCTCCCGGATATCCCAGACCGACACCCGCGCCTGCAGCGCCAACAGCCGCTCCACGATGGCCCGCCCGATTCCGGAGGCGCCTCCCGTCACCACCACGACTCGCCCTGCAAACCAGGACTGATCATATGTCTGTACCACCTGCGTCTCCCTGGGCCTGCTATCTGTTTTCAAAGATCTTAGCATAGCAGAACTAGTATGCAATTCGGGTTAGCGAGCAGCCCCCTCCAACGCCCCCGATGGCAGCTGCGTTACCATAACGCTACATTGAACAAGGCCTGATTGTGAGCAATAATCAAAGCGGACCATGACTGCCAGCCACGGCCACCGGTGCCGGAACCTTGTTCCTGCCGGCCGGGATCTTCCCGCCACCCGCGTCTGCTATCTCGTTTTCCTGGCCAACCATTGACCATGTGCCAAAACGCCATTCGACCGTTCTGTCATGACTCCAACTAAAAGCACCGCTACCAAATCCTCCATGTCCGCTGAAGTCGCAGACAAGATCCGGGATGCCATCATCAATGCCGCCTTCGACTTCGGCGAAGCCCTGTCGGAGGAAAATCTGGCGGCCGCCTTCGATGTCAGCCGCACGCCCATCCGCGAAGCCTTGAACCTGTTGCAGCTCGAAGGGCTGGTCAACATCGTGCCCAAATCCGGCACCTACGTCTTCACGCCCTCGCTGGAAGACATCATTGAACTGTGCGAATACCGCGCCTGTCTGGAACTGCAGGCGGCCGAGCTGGCCGTCATGCGCAATCCGCTGAGCCTGGCCTCGGCGCTGGAGCGGCTGCTGGTGCAAATGGAACGGGCCGTCGCCGACGGCGACATCCGTATCTACGGCCAGCTGGACACGCAATATCACCTGGCCTTTCTGGAAAATGCCGGCAACCGCTACCTCATGCAAGGCTATCGCATGATTACGGGCCGTGTCGCCACGCTACGCACCCAGTTGGCGCTGCATGCCAAAAATGAACCCAGGCGCTCCATGCACGACCATGCGATGCTGATCCAGCTGATCCGTGAAAACAAGATTTCGCGCCTGAAAACCGTGCTCTGGACCCACATCATGCGCACGAGTGACAACTTCATGCAGGCCTTTCAGGACAATCCCATCAAGCCGCTGACCCAGAAGGAAGTGGTTCGACGCAAGCTTCAGCAAGGTGGCGCGCTCTAAAGGCCTGCCTTAATCCAGGCACGCCGCAAAACCATCCGGCCCGCCCGGATCATTTCCCCATGGCCGGGCACCCTCGCCCGGCCCCCTGATCCATGCCCGAGGCCGGATGGCCGGCATGCCGATCACGCAGCCCGCCGCAAACCTACCGTCACGCCGCCATCACGCAGTGCCTGGCGCCTGCTGGCGATTTGACGCGCTTTTCATTTTTCCTTGACGGATTTTCGACGCCTCGAAATCTACGATCCATCGGCATAGACCCGCTGGCGCACAAGCGCCTGCGCCCCTTGCCCCACTTCGGATCGTTTTCGTCATGCGTGCGCAGCTGCTTTCCTCCACCCGGCATCAGACCGTCCGCTTCTGCCTGAATGGCGGCATTGCCACAGCGCTGCATTACCTGCTCATGCTGGCCTTGCTGCACACCGGGCTGGCCCCCACGCCAGCCACGGCGACGGGCGCACTGGCCGGGGCACTGGCCAACTACCTCCTGCAGTACCGCTACACCTTCCATTCCCCGGCGCGACATGCCGCCGCCGCGACGAAATACCTGCTCTCCGTCCTCGTCAGCTGGCCCTTGAACCTGCTGTTTTTCGTGGTCCTGCATACCGGGCTCGCGCTGCCCGTCTTCCCCGCGCAACTGTTGGCCACCTTTCTGCTGGCCATATGCAACTACTGGATCTCCAAGAGGTTCGTGTTCCTATGAACAACATCCGCAAACTCCACGCCTCTGCGCCTGCCGCCGCACGGCTGCCCGCCCTGTCGCTGCTGATCCCGATCTACAACGAGGTCGATGTCCTGCCCCTGTGCTTTGAACGGGTCAACGCCGTGCTGCAAGGCCTGGATCTCAGCCATGAAATCGTCTTTGTCGATGACGGCAGCACGGATGGCAGCAGCACGGCGCTGGCAGCGCTCGCCATCTCCCAGCCCTGCGTCAAAGTGGTTCGTCTCAGCCGCAACTTCGGCAAGGAAGCCGCCATGTCCGCCGGCCTGGAACACTGTGCCGGCGCCGCTACCATCATCCTGGACGCCGACCTGCAGGATCCCCCTGAACTGATTCCCGATATGGTGCGCGCATGGCGCGCCGGCGCAGATATCGTCACCATGCGACGCCGCTCCCGTACCGGCGACCCCTGGCACAAGCGCCTGAGCGCCCATCTCTACTACCGCCTGCTGAACCGCCTGAGCGATGTCGCCATTCCCGCGGATACAGGCGACTTCCGACTGCTCAGCGCCCGCGCCATCCAGGCGCTGCAACGACTCCCCGAACGCTCCCGCTACATGAAAGGCATCTTCGCCTGGATCGGATTTCCCACCACCGAAATTCTCTACGAGCGCCAACCGCGCGCGGCAGGGAAAACGAAATGGAACTACCGCGGCCTGCTCGGCCTGGCGATCGAAGGCATTACCTCCTTTTCCATCAAACCCCTGCGCTGGGCGTCCGGCATCGGCCTGACCGTAGCTGGCGCCGGCCTGGCCTATGGCCTGTTCATTGCGGCCAAAACCCTGCTCTACGGCGAGTCTGTCCAAGGCTACCCCTCGCTCGTGGCGATCATCGCCTTCCTGGGCGGCGTGCAGCTCATCACCATGGGCCTCTTGGGTGAGTACGTCGGAAAAATCTATATGGAAACCAAGCAGCGCCCCGTGTACCTGATCCGGGATGTCCTGTGCAGCCAGACGCCTGACAGCCAGGCCAATCGCCGCGCTGCGCCGTTCGTACAGGAGTACCAGCATGTCCGCCATTGATCGCCTGCCGCGCTGGCTATGGCTTCTGGCCGCGCTCTTCGGGCTGCGCCTGGCGCTGATGGCCATTCTGCCCATGGCCGACACATCCGAACCCCGCTACGCGGAGATCGCCCGCCTGATGGCGGTCAGCGGTGACTGGATTACTCCCTGGTTCGAACCCGGCGTCCCGTTCTGGGGCAAACCGCCGTTCGCCTTCTGGGCGTCCGCCGCCTCGTTCCGGCTATTCGGGTACAACGACTTTGCGGCCCGCCTGCCCGCCTGGCTGGCCACGCTGGCGACCGTCATGCTGATCTACACCTACACGCGGGAGCGGATAGGCGAAATGGCGGCCCGCCATGCCACCCTGATCTACAGTTCCTGCCTGCTCACCTTTGTCCTGGCGGGTGCCGTCCTGACCGATGCCTACCTGACGCTGGCCGTCACACTATGCCTGGTTGGCTTCGGCAAACAGCTGGGCGGCTTGCGCCCGGCCTGGGGCTATGCATTTTTTGCCGGACTGGCGCTGGGCATGCTGGCCAAGGGCCCCCTGGCGCTCGTCCTGGTACTGGCTGTCATGCTGCCCTGGCTGCTCTGGCAACGCAGCGCGGCGCTGGCCTGCCTGCGCCGTCTGCCCTGGACAGGAGGATGGCTGCTGTTCCTCGCGCTCAGCGCCCCCTGGTATGTCCTGGCTGAACTCAAAACGCCCGGCTTCCTGCAATACTTCATGGTTGGTGAGCACTTTTACCGCTTCGTCGATCCCGGCTGGCAAGGCGACCTCTACGGCAGCGCCCACGAACGCCTCTATGGCAGCATCTGGCTGGACTGGTTGCTGGCGACACTGCCGTGGGGCCCATATGCGCTGTACCGGCTGGCCCGCCAGGCCTGGCGACATCGTACCGCCAGGCCAAGCCTGCGCGCCCTCGCACCGGATACCAGCCTGCTGCTGCTCTGGGCACTCGCCACACCATTGTTCTTCAGCCTGTCCGGCAACATTTTGTGGACGTACGTGCAACCCGCCCTGCCTGCCTTCGCCATCCTGCTGGCAGCGGCCCTGACACGGCCGGCGCCGAGCACCCGCGCAACCGCCTGGCGCTGGGAAGCCATGACGCTTCCTGTACCTGCCATCGGCCTGCTGCTTGGCATTGCCGTCCTGGCCAATCCCGACATCCTGAAAAACGAGCGCAGCCTGATTGCCGTGCAGCAAGCCCACGCGCAAGCCGGCCAGCAGCTCTACTACCAGAACAAGCTGCCATTTTCCGCCCGCTACTACTCCAGGGACACCGCCAAGCTGCATCAAGGCCCGATCACCCAGGAATTCCTGGCGCAACACCCGGCCGGTGTCTTTCTATCCGTGGAAAACAATCACCTCGAACAAGCCGGCCTGCCGCCCAACAGCCCGGTACTATTCAAAAACCGGCGATACTCCCTGGTGTACGCCACCCGCCCCCCAACTGCCTCCCTTCGCCAATCAGGAGATCGCCATCCATGAACGAACAGCGCATCCGTGTGCTGGTCATCGAAGATAACGCCGCGCTCGCGGCGAATATCGGCGATTTCCTGGAAGACGACCGCTACCTGCTGGACTTCGCCGCCGACGGTCTGGTTGCGCTGCATCTGGCCTCGACCCATGACTACGACGTCATTGTCATGGACATCATGCTGCCCGGCATATCGGGTTTCACGCTGTGTCAACGTATCCGCAACGACCTGCACTGCGCTACCCCCATCATCATGATGACGGCCAAGGACCATATCGACGACAAGGTCACCGGTTTTACCCAGGGCGCGGACGACTACCTCGTGAAACCCTTCCATCTGAAGGAACTGGCCATACGCATCGAAGCCCTGTACCGGCGCAGCACAAGCGCCACCCCGGTGCTGCACGCCGGCAGCATTGCCTTCGACCCTGGCACCCTGCATATCCGCCTGGGGCAGGGTGCGCCTTTGCAACTCTCCGGCATGCCGGCAAACATCACGGAAATCCTGATCCGCGCCTATCCCAACTTCGTGTCCTATGACCAGTTGGCGCAAAGTCTCTGGGGCGACAAGGAAGTTGAACCGCACACCTTGCGCACCCATATCTACCTGTTGCGCAAGCTGCTGCAGGAGCACCTGGGCGCCAATGTCATCAAGACCTTGCACGGCCGCGGCTACCGCATCACGCCACCGGAGGCGGACTGACACATGGCCTTCCTTCGACAGCAACGCGCCAGCACCATCGAACGCCGCATCCGCCGCACCGTTCTGGGCGCCATTCTCATCACCTTCATCGTCACGGTCGCCTCGGTACTGATCGCCAACGAGAAGCTGGAAGAATCCCTGCTGGAAATGGACATGCAGACAGAGCGCGACTTCCTGCTGGACAATGCCCGACCCAATGAAATACTGGTGTGGGACATCGCCACCCTGACTGCCTACTTCGTTCCTTCAGGCATGCAGGCCGACGAACGCATGCCAGCGCTGTTCCGCGGCCTGCCGTTTCCTTTTTCCGGTGAAGTCGAAGTCGATCAGAGCACCTTTCTCATCACTGCCAGCACGGTCAACAGCGGACGACTGTATCTGGCCAAGGACATCTCCCTGTTTGAAACCCGCGAGGACGAATTCCACCGTTTCCTGCTACTGCTGGGGCTGGCCGTCATCGCACTGGGAATTTTCCTGGCACGGCTGACCGGCAAACGGCTGGTTTCACCCGTACAACAGCTCGCGCGCCAGATCCGGGACACCAAACCGGCTCCGCGCATGCAGCGCGTCGATGATGACTACCAGGATGCAGAACTGAAAACGATTGCGCAATCCTTCAATCTGTTCCTGCATGAGCTGGAAACCTACGTCAAACGCGAACAATCCCTGATGGGGCTGGCCAGCCACGAACTGCGCACCCCCATTGCCGTCATTGCAGGCGCCCTGGATGTCATCGAGCGGCGTGGGGGCCTGGGCCACGCCGACCAGGGACCGCTCTTGCGCATGCGCCGTGCCGTTGACGAAATGGCTGCCAATATCGACATCATCCTGCGTCTCACCCGGCGCAAGGCGCAAAGCGACCGGCGTGAAATCGTTCGCCTGGCAGACCTCATCCAGGACATCCAGGGCGACCTCACCCGCCATCTGCCCGAGGTACCGCAGCGCCTGCAACTGAAGCTGGCAGCGCAGCCCCAGGTTCAAGCCGACCCGGTGCTGGTCAAAATGCTATTGCGCAATCTCATTCAGAACGCCCTGCAGCATACCGACGCCGGCGTAGAGGTGTTGCTGGAAACCCGATATGTCGATATCCGCGATCACGGCCAGGGACTGCCCGAGGCCTATCGCGCCTACCTTAACGACCCGCAGGCCGATGCCAGTGAACTCTTGTCGCTCTCCGGTCTGGGGCTGTTCATCGTCAGCCTGATCGGCGAACGCCTGGGCTGGACGCTGCAGGTCCTGACCGACGAGGCGTCAGGCAATGTGCTGCGGATTGGATTCGTGCCGGACACCGCACACCAGGGCACCGATCATCCGTCCACAAGCCATTAGCCCATTAGCCCCGCCACTAAACCCCTCTCGCGCCACTGTCGTCGGGCCAAGTGGCGAAACAGGCTGCTGGAAAAGAAAAAGCCCCTGATTGCTCAGGGGCTTGAAATGCTTGGCGGACAGAGGGGCCGCCTATTTCCTGAATCAAGAAAGATCAACCCATATCAAAAAAGCAAATTAAACAATATAAATCATAGCTTTGTAGAAAAATACCACATCATCCAATATCATGACATCTCGCCCCGAGTGTGGGGCTATATGTGGGGCTGATATGGCACGAATCACTGACAGGCAAGCTAGGGCAATCAAGCCTGAGGGGGCACCTATTCCTTGTGGCATCACAGGCATGACGCTGCAACCCACCACGACCGCAGGACGTGGTAAATGGAATCTGCGCTTTGTGTCGCCTGTGACCGGCAAACGCCGGGACATGGGGCTAGGAGTGTTTCCCGATGTTGGAGTAGCCACCGCATTAGAGGCTGGCGATCAAGCACGCAAGCTAATTGCAGCGGGTGACGATCCAATCATGGCACGCGATACAAAGCGCGCTATTCCCACGTTCGAAGAGGCTGCGCGGACTCGTTGGGCAGTCGTAGCGCCATCCTTCAGAAATGCCAAACATCGTGCGCAATGGATCAGCAGCCTGGAACAGCATGTGTTCCCACATATAGGTGCTTTGCGAGTTGATGCTTTGACGCCGCAACATTTCGCCAACGCACTGCACCCTATATGGCTTGCAATTCCAGCAACAGCCCGGCGCGTCAAAATGCGCTGCGCCGATGTGATGGCCGCGTGCTGGGCTCAAGGCCATACTTCAGCGAACCCGTTAGATGTGGCGAGCCGCCTGCTTCCAAGCAAACCAGCGTCTACAGGCGCACGCCATCAACCCGCAATGCCTTGGCGTGATGTGCCGAGCTTTGTGGCTGAACACCTACACAGCCCGCCAGTGCTGGGAGCCAGAGCAGCATTACTCTTTGCCATCTTGACGGCAGCGCGATCCGGCGAGGTCAGAGGCGCAACATGGGCAGAAATCGACTTGAACACCAAACTGTGGATCATTCCTAAAGAACGGATGAAAGCCAACACAGCCCACCGCGTTCCACTATCAGATGCTTCCGTCGCACTATTGAAAGCCCAATTATGTAGCAACCCTGCACCAGCACCTGACACACTGATCTTTCCTGCTATCCGTGGACAACAGCTTTCAGACATGGCACTGACAAGTTTGTTACGCAAAGCCAAAGCGAAAAGCGATACTCCAGGCCGCGTGGCAACCGCACACGGTTTCAGATCCAGCTTCCGTAACTGGGCAGCGGATCAGGGCTATAGTACAGAGATTGCTGAACGAGCTTTAGCTCACACCATCAGCAACAAAGTGCAGGCAGCATACGAACGGACAGACAGACTCAATGCACGCGTAGATATGATGCAGGCATGGGGCCATTTCATCAGCCAACCATTTTTAAAATAAACGTACAAACAGTAGAAAGGGCGGTTTTATGAAAACGAATATTGGAATAATCCTTTTACTTACTTCACTCTCCGCCCACTCAGAATCCAATAGCATCAGTGCGCACGGCCTCGACCAAAGCATCTCCGACCGATTGCCGATGGAATATTGGGATTACATGCCAGGCTATAAATATGAATACTCAAATAATTGCACAGTCCATTGGCACGTGCGAACATCCACATTCCTGGGAGGCCCCAACTGTCAAAACATCAGCCCCGAAAAATTAAAATCTGACGCAATAAAATCCATAAACTACGCAAAATCAAAAAGCAATGCGAAAAACTTCGATGAATACTATTTCCTACTAGAAAGCCCATCGAAGTCCACATACACCATCCATCAAGCCAACGAAGATGCCCGCACACTTTGGCATGTTGTTTGCCTGCAAGCAAAATCCAATCAACTTACCTCATTTTCAGAAACATATAAGCAATACACGGATATTCAATTCGCCCATGCCGCAAGAATATATTCAAACGCAGTAAATACAGTTCGAGGAACCGGCGGAATGCTCAATTGCGCAGAACAAGCACGCTACGCCGCTGAGCTATACACATCCGACATTGATATAAGAAACAAATCCACGCAATAAAGCCATCAACCTTACAGCAAATTCACCACATGGCATATCATCATAAAATCAAGCCAATATCAAGAGTAAAAATTCTGAGCATCTCAGCTGCGTCTGTTCTGTCACTATTTACATGCAACAGCGCCCTAGCGAGCTGCACTATAGAAGATATAGGCATAAAGCATGGCAACACCTACTTCACAAAAGACAATTGCGAATCCCAACACTGTCATTATCTAGATGGAGCAGCAACGCTTGTGAATCAATGCCAGACACCCATTGGGGTTATGCTACAGATTTACTCCTACGATAAAGAAAAAAACCCGCTGCAAGTTTATGAATGGTGGCCTGCAAGTAATAGAAACATCCCACCCGGTGACTATGTTTTTTCACTAAAACACACTCTTATCTACAACGAAAACGCAATCGGCATTCATATAAAAGTGATTGACACCAAACAGTGGAGCCATAAATAGTACGTACCAATACAATTCAAAAACCTAAATGACTAAAAATCAAGCCAATCTATTTTTGGATACTACTCAGGCACAAAAACTCATAGACTTAGGATACACCGAGAATGAGCTCATAGAAATCAAACTCATCACACCCTGCTATTCACCACAAAATGATTACTCCCTTGATATTCTAAAAATAACGCCTGAAGTATGGCCAGTGATGTTTAGCAAAAGATTTTCCTCAGCGACTCGAGATTTGGAAACAGCCTACGCCAGAATAAAATGGGCGCTATCAAGCACTATTGAGGAAGAGTCCTACCAGCGCCAAAGAATGTTCGGTCTTCTTGCGGCAGAAGCTGCACACACCAAGTTACAACATCAATCTAAAACAAACAGGAGCAATGCTGCCAAACCACGCCTAAAAATATGGGCGCAAAACTTAGCGAACGATCTTTTCTCAAAGTACGAAAATTTTTCCCAGGCGTGGCAGGCGATTCCCGACTCGGATCACAGTGTAGATATATACCGCGATGGGGACGACCTCTTACATTACAGCGGCATTGACGAAGCAGAAGCCAGCTTAACCAAAGAGTCATTCCGAACTGGATACTGGCAAAAAGAAATAAAAAGAAACAAAAAGAAATGAAATGTACAGCCTTGTAGAGCAGCACCGCTACGCTACAAGCTCGTTTGTACAAATGACTCCTATCGCTGCACGGCAAATCAAGACACATCTTGAGCTCATGTCTAGATCGGCCTCACAGCATCTTTTGGAGTCGTACATCGTGGACATTATTCCTGCTGTTTTGCGGCCTACACAGGCCGCCACTTACTGCGGATTTTCCGTACCTACTTTCTGGCGCTTTGCCAAGAATGACCCAACTTTTCCCCGCACCTTCAAATTGGGAGAAAACTCTACTGCAGTGATGCGTGCAGACTTGGACGCATGGCTCGAGTCGAAAAAAGGGGGGCATCATGGCTAACCGCATCGAACTAATACGCACACTACAAGACGCAGGCTTGAAAATAGACGGCTTGGAATCTGGCCGCTTAATCCGCTGCAAAAACGATAGCGACAAGGGTTCGCAAAAATCGGGCTGGTATCGTGTCTTTGACAATACAGACCTAATGACCTGCGTATATGGAGACTGGCGCACTGGCAAACGTAACGTATGGGTATCTGGCGGTAATAAGCCGCAAACGCCAGAGCAACGCGCCAATACAAAATGCATGATCGAGCGTGCCCAGCAAGAGCGTCTACAAGAGCAGGCCCGCCAATGGGTAGTTAATCGCAACAGGCTGATGGCTCTTTGGAATAGTGCTACACCGATTACTAACAATGACCCGGCAGGCCGCTACCTAAGTAACCGCGGGCTGACAGTTCCGATAACACGCGCATTGCGTTTTCATACAGGGCTGGAGTTTTGGCACGAAGGGCACTGCATCGGTACGTTTGCTGCGATGCTCGCCGCCGTGACTTCGCCAACTGATGAGCTTGTAACGATACATCGTACCTATATAACGCCTGATGGCCGTAAAGCATCCGTGCCTAGCGTCAAGAAATTATGCTCACCGGCTGGCGTGATGGGGGGCGCAAGCATCAAGATTGCTCCCCCCGTAACTCGCAGCGATGGCCGCCTCGGTATTGGCATAGCGGAAGGGATAGAAACGGCGCTAGCTGCTGCAATCCGGTTTGGTTTGCCGGTATGGGCTGGCGTATCTGCTCATGGGCTGGCCAGCTTCGCACCGCCCCCCAGTGTTCGTAATGTGTATGTGTTCGCTGACAACGACGCAAACCAAACCGGACAGAAAGCCGCCGCACACTTGGCAAGGCGCCTGACCGTGCAGGGCTTCACCGCACGCATACACACCCCGCCCAGCATTGGCGATTGGAACGACGAATTGATTGCAAAGGAGGCGACTGTATGAGCGCCGTTATGGAAGTGTTCAACCCCGACGCCGCACCCGTGACAGAATGGGCCGACCCGCTACCGCTGGAGGGCAAGCAATACGAAGCCGAGCCGTACCCCCTGAACGCCTTGCCCGAAGGCATGCGCGTCGCTGTAGCAGATGTTCATGCAACGACCAAGGCACCCGTGCCGATGGTGGCAACAAGCGCACTCACCGCATTGTCATTGGCCGCGCAGGCGCATATCAATGTCGTCCGCAATCCGCAACTGACAGGGCCAGTATCTCTGTTTGCCCTGGTGCTGGCCGATTCCGGCGAACGCAAAAGCACAGTGGACGGTTTCTTTACCCGCGCCATACATGAGTATGAAATCGCCCAGACCGAAGCCATGAAGCCGGAGGTAGATACATATCTCGCTGACATGCAGGCATGGACTGCGAAAAAGGCCGGGGTGATGGAGGCCATCAAGGCAGCGACCAAGCGTGGCCAGTCGACGGGAGACTTTGAAAACACCCTGCAAGATTTGGAGCAAACCAAGCCGGAAGCACCAAAAGTGCCTGAGCTTCTGTATGGCGATGCCACGCCCGAAGCCCTTACGCATGGGCTGGCAAAAAAATGGCCCAGTGCTGGCATAGTCAGTAGCGAAGCCGGTACGGTATTCGGTTCGCACGGCATGGGCGCAGATTCGGTTATGCGCAACCTTGCCGCGCTGAATGTGCTGTGGGATGGCGGCACGCACAAGGTAAGCCGCCGTAGCGTGGAAGGCTTCACCGTTCGCAATGCCCGCCTGACTGTATCGCTGCAAGTGCAATTGCCCGTCCTGGCTGGTTTCATGGGCAAGGCTGGTGACCTTGCTCGCGGCAGCGGGTTTCTTGCACGGTTTCTGGTGGCGTGGCCTACCTCGACGCAAGGCACCCGCCAATACCAAGAGCCTGATTATGCGATGGCAGGCCTTGCCGGGTTCAATGCTCGAATCACTCAACTGCTGACCGAACCTATAACGTTCGATGAAACCGGCAATGGCGTAGCGCCCACGATGCTGGAATTTTCCCGAGAAGCAAAAGAGATATGGATACGGTTCTACAACCTTATCGAAAGCCAGCTAGCTCCGTTTGGCGAGCTTGCCGAGGTGAAGGACGTAGCCAGCAAAACCGCAGACAACGCAGCACGCATTGCCGCCCTGTTCCACCTGTACCAACATGGCACGGATGACAGCATTGGCGTCCACGCCATGGACTCAGCCTGCATGGTAGCCATGTGGCATCTAGGCGAATCTAGACGGCTGCTCACAGAACTGTCACAAAACCCGGCAACAAGCCTTGCGGCCCGGCTGGATGCGTGGCTTATCGACCGGTGCAATGAACGGCGCACAAATCGGGTTAGCACCCGCGACGTGCTGCGTGAATTTCCATCTTCAAAGCTGCGCCGCACCGAACAGTTAACGCCAGTGCTGCAAGAGCTGGTCGACGCTGAACGCGCTAGCTCAGTACAGGACGGCAGGCAAAAACTCATTGTGATTAATCCCAAACTCTTAAATGGGGGCGAATCATGGGACTGATGGCGATGTGGGAAGAAGCCTTAAACGGAGATGTTGCGACAGTGACAGTTGCGACAGGTGCGACAGATAAGCCTAAAACGCCCCCAAGTGTCGCAAGAGTCGCAAGTGTCACAGTCGCAAGTACCCAAAACCCCAAAATTGAGCGGCCTACTTTACGGCTGGTGCATACGGCAAACACCGAGCAGGAAACGGCACTACATGCCCGACGCGTACAAGCGTTTCAGGCTAAGGGCATAGCCGACCAGCAAGCCGCCGCCCTGGCCGACAGGCTTGCTAGCCGAGACAGCCAGCTAGACGACCGACGAAGCTGCGCAGAGTGCCACAGCTTTTACGCTAACCGTTGCCGCCAGCGTATCGCCACAGTTGGCACTACAACCATCCACACCCTGCACAGATGCGCAGAGTTTGACCCTGAACTATCAGCGTAGGCACGGCATGAAAAATAAATTTCAGCTCAGCAAATCGAGCAAACTTGACCGCTGGTGGCCACCAGAACGCCCCCCGACTACGCGAGGCCGCTGCGGTAGTGGGGTGGGCTCTTCCTGTGTGCTTCATAAACATCACCGCCGCTGGCGTGATGCCCATTCAGAGAACACAGACACGTACGCAACATTGCTGCAACGTCCTCAAGCCGCTGCATAATGTGGGGCCGCATGTGGGGCTGAAAATAAAAAACCGTTGATTTCAACAAAGAAATCAACGGCTTATAAGAAATTCTTGGCGGACAGAGGGGGATTCGAACCCCCGATACGCTATTCACGTATACACGCTTTCCAGGCGTGCGCCTTCAACCACTCGGCCACCTGTCCTGCTACGCGCCGCAGGGAAACCCTACGGATCACGAGAATCCGTAATTCTAGCAAACTTTCGCTATCGTCTGCAGCTTTTTCACCGCGCAAGACGAAATTCTGCTGCCATGCCCTGAAAATTCAGGACGGGCCTTAATCCGTGACGGCAATCTGGTTGCGCACACCCACCATGCGTTCCACATAACGTGCGATGGTGTCGATTTCGATGTTGACCTTGTCCCCTGCATGCAGGTGACGCAATGTCGTGACCGCCACGGTATGCGGGATGAGGTTGATGGAAATTTCGCAACCCGTCGGCAAGTCCTGCACCCGGTTCACGGTCAGGCTGACACCATTGACCGTCACCGAACCCTTGTATGCCAGGTAAATCGCCAGATTGGCAGGCAGCCGCAACACCAGCTCGTGCGATTCCCCCACGGGTTGGAAGCGCACCACCGTGCCCAGACCATCCACATGCCCTGATACGATGTGGCCGCCCAGGTAATCCCCCACACGCAGCGCCTTTTCCAGGTTGACGTCTCCCGGCGCATCCAGACCGACGGTCAGGCTCAAGCTCTCACGCGATACATCCACCAGAAAACCCGCATCGGTTTTTTCCACCACCGTCATGCAAGCGCCCTGAATGGCGATCGAATCTCCCAACGCGACATCGGACAGATCCAGCGCGTTGGCGCGTATCGCCAAACGAACCCCGGCATTGGCATCCGCCCCCAGGGGGGCCACGGTTTCAATATGTCCGACTGCGGCAACGATTCCAGTAAACATGACTGCTCCTGCTGAATATTTCCATGAAGAAGGGCGCCCCCTCCCACTTGATTCCGGCGAGCCTCCCGCCGGCGCATTGCAATTCTGGAAGAATACTCCACCCACTGCCCCATCCGTTGCCACCGCGGCCCGCATCGGGGAATCCGGACTCTTGCCCCCAGGCGAGTTCAGGCCAGGCGCACCCGATCACGCAAGGCATTCCAGTTTTCCGCCACCCTGGCACGCAAGCGCAGATCGGCTCCCAGGCGCGCCATATCGGTGAATTCAAAACGCTGCGCCTGAGCCAGATCATCGAGCGCAGGCAAGCGCGCCATGGGCTGCGCATCGCCCAACAACACGGGCGCGACATAGGAAATCAATTCATCTATGCACCCAGCACGCAACAGGGCGCCATTCAGGCCCGGACCAGCCTCGACATGCACCTCGTTGACGCCATCCTGCGCCAGCCATTGCATGACGGCAGGCAAATCCACCGTGCCCGGCCGATCTCCCGGCAACCGGATCACCGTCACCCCGCGCCGCACCAGACGTTCCGCTTTGGCCGCGTCATCGCTGGCCGTAAACACCAGCAAGGGCGCACCTTCGATCAGCAAGGCGTCTTCGGGCAGACGCAGTTCTCCGTCTATCAGCACCTTGCGAGGCTGCCTGGGCGTTTCCAGCGCCCGCACATTGAGCCTGGGATTATCGTGCAGTACCGTGCCGATACCGGTCATGACCACGCAACTGCGGGCCCGCCAGCGATGGCCATCCTCGCGCGCCTGCGGCCCGGTGATCCATTGTGACCGGCCATTGTCCAGCGCGCTGCGCCCATCCAGCGAAGCAGCGGTTTTGAGCCATGCCCAAGGGGTACCTCGGCTCATCCGCGCCACAAAACCGATATTGAGCGCCAGGGCCGCCTCTTCGCATACCCCGGATGCAGTCTCTATGCCTGCCGCCCGCAAACGCGCCATGCCGCGCCCATTGACCAGCGGATTCGGGTCACCCATGGCCGCCACCACACGCCCCAGGCCTGCCGCCACCAGCGCATCGCAGCAGGGCGGCGTTCGGCCAAAATGGCTGCAGGGCTCCAGCGTCACATAAGCCGTGGCGCCGCGCACATCGGCTCCGCGAGCCGCCGCATCCCGTAACGCCCGGACCTCGGCATGCGGCCCGCCTGCAGGCTGTGTGGCGCCCACTCCCAGCACCACGCCATCACGCACAATGACACAGCCCACCCTGGGGTTGGGCGTCGTGATGTTGGTCACTTCCTCGGCCAAAGCCAGCGCCTGGCGCATCCAGGCAATATCCTGATCCTGCATTCTGTTCCTTTTCCCGCCGCGCCAGCCACGACAGCCACCGTGATGCAGCGTGACGCCAACCGTCTGAGCGCGCCAGCCTCAGGCCTTGTCTTGCGGCGCCTTGTCTTTCACGCCGTCCTCACGCGGCCCTTGCATGGCACGGATGGCGCGGACAAACTCACCGATATCCTCGAAGCTCTGGTAAACCGAGGCATAGCGCACATATGCCACCTGATCCAGTTTCTTGAGCTCCTGCATCACCAACTCCCCTACCCGCGAACTGGGCACTTCACGCAGGCCGCTGGTCATCAGTGCCTCTTCGATACGCACAACGGCCGCATCCACATCTGCCGTGGCAACCGGCCGCTTGCGCAAGGCCAGGCTCAGGCTGGCGCGCAGCTTGGCACGGTCGTAATCGGTACGGCTGCCATTGCGCTTCACAATGTAGGGCAAGTCCAGTTCAGCGCGTTCGAAAGTCGTAAAACGGCGTTCGCAGGCCAGACAGCGGCGCCGACGGCGTATGGTCTGTCCTTCCTCCATGGCGCGGGAATCCAGCACCTGGGTATCCTGATGGCCGCAAAAAGGGCATTTCACGCTGTCATTCTCCTGTTTCCAGAATGCAAAAACGCGACTCGCATCCGATACGAGCCGCGTTCCTCCGGGACCGGCGCTGCCCGGCAGGCAGCGCCCAGCACCCAGGCTTACTTATAGACCGGCAGACGGGCCGTCAGCTCGCTGACGCGGGCACGCACCTTGGCGATGTTGTCGGCGTCATGCGGATTGTCGAGCACATCGGCAATCAGGTTGGCCGTCAGCTCGGCTTCGGCTTCGCCGAAACCGCGCGTCGTGATGGCCGGGGTACCCAGACGGATGCCGCTGGTGACGAAGGGCTTTTCCGGATCATTGGGAATGGCGTTCTTGTTCACCGTGATGTGGGCCTGGCCCAGCACCGCTTCGGCTTCCTTGCCCGTGATGCCCTTGGCACGCAGGTCAACCAGCATGACGTGGCTTTCGGTACGGCCGGACACGATGCGCAGACCACGCTTGACCAGCGTTTCCGCCATGACCTTGGCGTTCTTAACGACCTGAGCGGCGTAGTCGCGGAAGGACGGATCCAGCGCTTCCTTGAAAGCCACGGCCTTGGCGGCAATGACATGCTCCAGGGGACCACCCTGGATGCCGGGGAAGATGGCGGAGTTGACGGCCTTTTCGAATTCGGCCTTCATCATGATCACACCACCGCGCGGACCGCGCAGCGACTTGTGGGTCGTGGAGGTAACGAAATCGGCGTACGGTACCGGGTTGGGGTACGCACCACCGGCCACCAGGCCGGCATAGTGAGCGATGTCCACCATCAGCAGCGCGCCATTTTCATGGGCGATGCGCGCCAGGCGTTCGAAGTCGATGTGCAGGGAATAGGCCGATGCACCCGCCACGATCAGCTTGGGCTTGTGTTCACGTGCCAGGGCTTCGACTTGTTCGTAGTTCAGCGCTTCGTTGGCATCCAGGCCGTACTGATGGAAGTTGTAGAGCTTGCCCGACGAATTGACGCTGGCGCCGTGAGTCAGGTGGCCCCCTTCCGCCAGGCTCATGCCCAGCACCGTGTCGCCCGGCTTCAGGACGGCGTTGTAAACACCCTGATTGGCCTGGGAGCCGGAATTCGGCTGCACGTTGGCGGCTTCTGCGCCGAAGAGTTCCTTCAGGCGATCAATGGCGAGCTGTTCGACGATATCGACGAACTCGCAACCACCGTAGTAGCGCTTGCCGGGATAACCTTCTGCGTATTTATTGGTCAGTTGCGTACCCTGGGCCTGCATCACCGCCGGGCTGGCATAGTTTTCCGAAGCGATCAGCTCGATGTGCTGTTCCTGGCGAACGTCTTCCTTCTGGATGGCGTCCCACAGTTCAGGGTCAACCTTATCGAGGGTACGGGTGCGATCAAACATTTGGGGGTCCTGAGCTCAATAGCGTGGTGAAACACGAAGAAGCTACTTAGTTTACCCCGCCGGGCATGGCAAAATGCACCATCCGGTAGCGATCGGGCATAAAAAAACCCTGCTTGTGTGCCAAACTGCCACGTTTGCGCGCACCCGGCGAAAAAAGCGCTCGCCGAACCTGGGTCAGCCTGATGCCTGCCTCAAGCGTGCCTCACGCCTGCTTCCTGCCAGCCGGACGTCGGCCTCATGCCAACGCCGGCACACGCACCAGCATCGCCTGCCGCGCCGCCTGTGCGCCACGGCCACCGGGATCAGGCACCGCACATGACGCAACCGCCATGGCAGGGAGCGCGCGCAGGGGCACACCCCACCCCCATCCTGGCGCAGGCTTCAGGATGCCGGCGGCCCGATGCGCACCGGTGCCAGTTCCGGGTTCAGGGTATAGGTGCCCGTCCAGGACGCGCTGGCGAGCACATGGCCATTCATGGCCTGCAGCACATCTTGGCCACCGAACCGTTCCGGCAAATCCAGCGCTTCAATATCCAGGGCATACACGGTAAACACGTAACGATGCACGCGGGTGTCATTCCAGGGCGGGCACGGACCATCGTAGCCATAGTAGTCGCCCGACATGTCAGGATCTGCTGCAAACCAACCGGTATAGTCGTTGATTCCGTGGCGTACGCCGTCGATGTGGGTATGCGGGCCGGGCTTGCCGCGCGCCCGGATGCCATTGGAGAAATGCCCCTCATCCAGCGTACGGAAACGGGCCGGCATATTCACCAGCACCCAGTGGAAGAAATCCGTACGCGGCAGGTCGGCGGGCACCTCGCGTCCGTCCACGTTCACATCGTCGGGCACACTCGGCACATCCGAATCGACGCACAGCAACGCGAATGACTTCACACCTTCCGGCACATCGCTCCAGGCGAATTGCGGATTGAAGTTATCCGCCAGCTCGACCTTGGATTTTGCAGCCATTTTGCCGAAGGCATGGCGCTCCGGAATCGGTGCGCCATCGGCAAAGGAAAGACTTGCGAGTTTCATGGGAACAGCTCCTCGTGGAATGGCTGGACGCCGGCCTGGACAAATGCGACTGCGGCTTCAAGAAGGCAACCCGGGTTGCCACGGCGCCGCCCAGCACTAGGAAACGAACATTGCGCCCCGCCCAAGGCGACACGCCCGGCTGCCTGCAAAACCGGCAACCGCACGTTATCCTACAGCAAAATATTCTTTTTCATCGTAAAAAAGACGTCATTTTGCAGGTAAAAATCATCATCAGAAAATAAGGAAAATACGCCTTTTCGGTGCTGCCACGCTCCCTGGAACACCGGCAGGCACAGCTTGCCCCCCAGGCCGGGCACACCGGCCCATGCCTCTCGAACACCCCTCTTTCCCGCCCATCGTGACGGCACCGGCAATAAAAAATCCTGGGCAGCCCTGAACCGGATTTCCATCCAACTCAGTGCTGCCCAGGATCATGCTTGCTGCCCGGCGGGCCGCACAGCCCGCCAGACCGGCAAAACGCCTGTTCAGGCGCGGCAATCTCAGGCGGCGACCAAAGTCACCCGCGCGAAGCGGCGCTTGCCTACCTGAATCACATATTCGCCGGCGTCGAGCGTGAGCCCGCGATCTTCCACTCGCTGACCATCAATCCGCACACCGCCTTGCTCGATGTTGCGGTTGGCCTCGGTACCCGAAGGCACCAGACCCGCTTCACGCAAGACCTTGGCAATGCCCAGCGGCGCGCCGGCAATGGTCACTTCCGGCATGTTTTCCGGCACGGCGCCATCACGGAAACGGGCATCAAATGCCTCGGCAGCCGACTCCGCTGCAGCCGCACCATGGAAACGCTCCACCAGCTCACGGCCCAGCAGCACTTTCACATCCCGCGGATTACGGCCGGCTTCGACTTCCGCCTTCAAGCCAGCAATCTCTTCGAGCGACCGGAAAGAAAGCAACTCGTAATATTTCCACATCAGCGTGTCGGAAATCGACATCAGCTTGCCGAACATGGAATCCGGCGCTTCCGTCACGCCGATGTAGTTGCCCTTGGACTTGGACATCTTCTCCACGCCGTCGGTACCGACCAGCAGCGGCATGGTCAGCACGCATTGCTGCGCCATGCCATATTCCTTCTGCAATTCGCGGCCCACCAGCAGGTTGAACTTCTGGTCGGTTCCGCCCAGCTCCATATCGGCCTTGAGCGCCACCGAGTCATACCCCTGCAGCAGCGGATAAATGAACTCATGCACCGAGATGGGAATTCCGCCCTTGAAGCGCTTGGTGAAATCGTCGCGCTCCATCATGCGCGCCACGGTATAGCGCGATGCCAGCTGAATCAGGCCGCGCGTGCCCAGCGAATCGCACCATTCCGAGTTATAGCGGACTTCGGTGCGAGACCGGTCGAGCACCAGACTGGCCTGGGAATAATAGGTCTGGGCGTTGGTTTCGATCTGCTCGCGCGTCAGCGGCGGGCGAGTGCTGTTGCGGCCGCTAGGATCGCCGATGGTAGCGGTGAAATCGCCGATCAGGAAAATGACTTTATGGCCCAGGTCCTGCAGCTGGCGCAGCTTGTTCAGAACGACGGTATGGCCCAGATGGATATCAGGCGCGGTAGGATCCAGCCCCAGCTTGATCCGCAGCGGCTCACCCGAGGCACGGCTCTTTTCCAGTTTCTGAGCCAGTTCGGATTCAACCAGCAACTCATCGCAACCGCGGCGGATGATCTTCAGAGCATCCTGAGTTTGGGGGGAAATTGTTTCAGAAGATGAGGACATTGGGTAAATGGTAGCCTTGGCGGCTGTAAGCATGTTAAAAAAGGCTAAATTCAAGGTGTTATCGCACCTTGTCGCGCAATTCTCCCGGCAATCATAACGCGCCAGGAGATTTCTGCTTCGCAGTCTCCCCTCGAATTTATTCTGGCAGCCTGGCCAACTCGCGGGAACTTCTCCTGGAGCCACCTGGTCTGCCATGCATTGTTCCCAAACCTTGGCAATAGGGCTCCAGCGATGACCGGCAGGTCTCCCGACACGCAAAACAGGCTACGGACTCTCCGTTCTTCCGGATCGAGCCAGCCACGCAACAACTTCTCCAGCCGCTTCCGCCGAGTCGCCCTTCTGGGCGCTTTCGCCATGTTCGGCGCGGCAGCAGCCATCGGCATGGTTCAACCCAGCAAGGATAACAGCGTTCAGGTGCAGCAACGCATGCTGAGCGAAACCCTGCCGCTGGCCTTGACCAATGCGGATGAAGCTGCCACAGAAGCAGACTTTGTCCATGAAACCCGCATCCGCAGCGGCGATACGCTGGCTCAGGTGCTCAAGCGCCTCCACATCGACGAACCGGGCCTGCTGGCTTTCCTGACGCACGAACCGGATGCCCGCAGCATCTATCGGCTCTACCCTGGCCGTTCCTTGCAGGCGTCGCTGGACGAAAACGGCCAGCTGAACTGGCTGCGCTACATCCATACCCCGCAAACCACGGAAAACAGCCAGCCCGTCACCGCACTGCTGGAAGTCCGCCGCGCAGACGACGGCTTCAGCGCCAAGGAACTGAAAGTCACGCCGGAACGCCAGGTACGCGTCGGCATGGGTGAAATCCGCAGTTCGCTGTTCGGCGCCACCGATCGCGCAGGCATTCCCGACGGCATTACGCAGCAGATCGCGGAAATCCTCGGCAGCCGCATCGACTTCCTCAAGGACATCCGCCAAGGCGACCAATTCCGGGTCGTCTATGAAGCACGCATGTTCGAAGGCCGGCCCGTGGGTTCCGGCCGCGTCCTGGCCGTGGAGTTCACCAATCGCGGCAAGCAGCACAGTGCTGCCTGGTACTCCCCCAATGGCGACGAGCGCGGCAATTACTATGACTTCGAAGGCAACAGCCTGCGTGGCGCATTCCTGCGCACCTCACTGAAGTTCAGCCGCATCAGTTCCACCTTCGGCATGCGCCAGCATCCGATCCTGAACAAATGGGTAGGCCACAAAGGCGTGGATTACGCCGCCCCGAGCGGCACACCGATTCACGCCACCGGCGACGGCACCATCAGCTTTGCCGGCTGGCAGAACGGCTATGGCAACGTGATCATCATCGAGCACGCTGGCGGCTATTCCACGCTCTATGCACACCAAAGCCGCCTGGCAGCCGGCATGACCAAAGGCCGCCGCGTCAGCCAGGGCGAACAGATCGGCTATGTCGGCGCCACCGGCTGGGCTACCGGGCCGCACCTGCACTATGAGTTCCGCGTCCAGGGGGTGCCTGTCGATCCGCTGTCGGCCTCATTGCCTATCACGCAGAAGCTGACGGCTGCCGAAGTCCAGGCCTTTGCCCGCGCTACCGCGCCGTATCAATCGCAAATCCGGATGCTGGCCCAGTTCCAGCAGGACATGCAGGATCAGCAAGCCCTGCAGGATGACAACAGCACCCAGATCGCCTCCGCCAACTGACCTCATGACGGCTTCTCATCCCGACGCCCGCGCCCGCCGCGGGCGTTCTTACATCGGCATCATGTCCGGCACCAGCCTGGACGGCGTGGACGCCGTCCAGATTGAAATCAGCGGCCCGCAGCAGCTGCGCCTGATCGCGCACGCCCACCAGGCCTACCCTGCCGCGCTGCGCGACGAACTGCTGGCGCTTAACCTGCCCGGCGACAATGAAATCCATCGCGCTGAAACCGCTGCCTTGCAGATTGCCCAGGCCTATGCCCAGGCGGTTGCCGCAGTGCTCTACCTGAGCGAATCGGAAGCCGGCGACATTGCGGCCATCGGCGCGCATGGGCAGACCATACGCCACCGCCCGGATATCGGCTACACCGTGCAATTGAATGCCCCGGCGCTGCTGGCTGAATTGACCAATATTCCTGTCGTTGCGGATTTCCGGCGGCGCGATATCGCTGCCGGAGGCCAGGGCGCCCCGCTGGTGCCCGTCTTTCACGCAGCCCTGTTCCAGGCTGAACGACCACGCGCCCTGCTTAACCTGGGCGGCATCGGCAACCTGACCTTGCTTAGGCCCGGCCAGGATCCGGTGGGATTCGATACCGGACCCGGCAATATGCTGCTGGACCTCTGGTGCCAGCGCCATACCGGCAATGGCTACGACGCCGGCGGCGCCTGGGCGGCCAGCGGCCAATGCCTGCCCGACTGGCTCGCCTACCTGCTGCAAAGCGAATCCTGGCTGAACCTGCCGCCACCAAAATCCACCGGCCGCGACCTCTTCAACAGCGCCTGGCTGGACGCCCGACTGGCAGCCGCCGGCCAGGCCAGTCCGGCTGACATCCAGGCCACGCTGACCCAATTTACCGTCACCACCGTTCTGGAAGCACTGGCCCGGCATGCGCCGGACACGGAAGAACTGATCGTCTGCGGCGGTGGCGCGCGCAACCTGCACCTGATGAGCGCACTGACCCGCCAGGCGCCCTGCCCGGTCAACGCCAGCGACGCCTACGGGGTGGATCCGCAGCACATGGAAGCCATGGCCTTTGCCTGGCTGGCCTGGGCGCACCACCATGGCGTGCCAGCCAGCCTGCCATCTGTCACCGGTGCACGCCACCGCAGCATCCTGGGTGCCTGGTACCCGGCCTGACGCTCATCCACCACACGCCACATCCGCACGAAACACACAGACGAAAAAAAACCCTGCCGGCCAGACAGCCGCCCGACAAAGGCGGCCCTGATCAGCGGGGCTTTTGAGTACCTGGCTTTGCGTAACTGGCCAGTGCAAGACACATCGGGCAGGGCACTCAGGCGAGACGCATGGCTCAGACCCGTTGCCAGCCTCCTCAAGAGGCCGGCATACCGCAAGCAATTACACCGAAAACGACGAACCGCAACCGCAGGTCGTGGTGGCGTTCGGATTGCGGATCACGAACTGCGCGCCTTCGATATCTTCCTTGTAGTCGATTTCTGCGCCCACCAGATACTGGAAGCTCATCGGATCGACCAGCAATTGCACACCGGCCTTTTCCAGGATGGTGTCATCGTCGGCGACATCTTCATCGAACGTGAAGCCATATTGGAAGCCCGAGCAACCGCCACCCTGCACGAACACGCGCAACTTCAGGTTGGGATTGCCTTCGTCGATGAGAAGATCGCGCACTTTTTCAGCGGCGGCATCGGTAAAGATAATGGAAGCAGGGGGTGCCTGCAGATCGGTGACTTCGGTCACTGCGCTCATTTGCTGACTCCTGGCGGCCTGCTGTGGCCGCGAGATGGCCGGCACAGAAACACCGGCGGACGCTTTACTATAACGCAGCCCCTATGGCCGAACCAGGGATACACCCATAGGCAGCATTGCTATTCGCCATTACTGCAACACTCCGCCCCGGCAGGCATCAGGCACGGCCCGGATGCCCAAGGCCCAGGGGAAAATGCACCCGGGCGGCTCAGGGCGCCGCCACCGCCTCCAGCTCCACGCGATAGGCCGTCTTCACCGTATCGCCTTCCAGCACCTGCACAGTGACTGAAGCAGGCACGAAACCGGCAGGAATCCACAACACGCCCTTGGCGCTCAGATACTGATCGAAACTGAGCTCATGCTTCACTGCGGCCTCAGGCGTCCCCGGCATGGGCTGCCCACTGGGATCGGCCTGCATGGGACGCAACTCCCGCGTCGCCGCCTTGCCGTTGTCCATCCCTGCCGCCATGAATCTCAAACTGCCTTGAAATGGCGTTTCCACCTTGCCATTGCGCATCAGCAAGACGCGGTACTGCAAGGCGCTGCCAAAACGCTCGAAACTGGCGGAGCGGATATCAACCGAACCTCCCGGCCCCGATGGCAGCAGCTGCTCGAAAAAGGCCAGGCGATCCCGCTCGGCTCCCAGATCCCGCTGCAGCCCGGACACCTGCTCTTCCAGCCGCTGACGTGCCGCCCGCTCCACGGCCAGCTCTCCGTCACGCATGGCCAGTTGCGAACGCACCAGCGCCAGCTCCTCCTGGCTTCTGAGCAACGCGACATCGGGTTCCAGCATCGTACTGGCGCTGATGACCGGCGATTGCGGGCGCGCCTGCGCCCAGAACCAGCCGCCTGCCACGCCAGTCACCAGGCCCAGCAACAGGGCCAGCACAATCGCCAGCGCAGGCGCTCGCCGCGCACGCGCCCGCAGGCGCGCCGCGTGCGGCGCATGGGCATGAGCCTTGACCGGCCGGCGCTTACTGGTTGGCACAATCAGACATCAACACAACCATCAAGGCAGAATCGCCACATGTTCCAGCCCCGCCGTTTCCGGGAAACCGAACATTAGATTCATATTCTGCACGGCCTGGCCCGAAGCGCCCTTCACCAGATTATCCTGCACCACCAGAATGATCAGCTGATCGCCATTGGCGGGACGCTGCACGGCAATACGCAACTTGTTCGATGCCCGCACCGTACGGGTTTCCGGCAACTGGCCAGCCGGCAGCACATCCACGAACGGCTCGCCTGCGTAGCGTTCCTCGAACAGCTTCTGGAAATCCACCTCGCGGGCGCCCGGCAAGATACGTGCATAAATCGTCGAGAACATGCCGCGGATCATCGGCACCAGATGCGGCACGAACGTCAGCTTGATCAGGCTGCCATGCAAACGCGACAGCTGGGCCTCGATTTCCGGCTGGTGACGGTGCCCGGCCACGCCATACGCCTTGAAATTATCACCGGCCTCAGAGAACAGCAGCGGGATCTCACCCTTGCGGCCTGCGCCCGTCACACCAGACTTGCAATCGGCAATCAGGCTATTGGTATCAATCAGGCTCAGACCACCTTCCAGCAGCGGCGCCAGGCCCAGTATCACCGTCGTCGGATAGCAGCCGGGATTACCGACCACCCGCGCCTCACGCAAACCATCGCGGTCCAGCTCGACCAAGCCGTAGCGTGCCTCTGCCAGAATATCCAGGCAGGCATGCGGCATCTTGTACCACTTCTCGAACATCGAAGGATTCTTCAGGCGGAAATCTGCCGCCAGGTCGATAATCCGCACCCCGGCATCCAGCAACTCGCGTGCCTGATTCATGGCCACGCCATGCGGTGTGGCAAAAAACACCACATCGCACTTATCAAGCTCGGCCTTATCCGGCGAACTGAAAGCGATATCGACATGACCACGCAGGTTCGGATACATATCCGCCACAGGCAGGCCATCTTCCTTGCGGGAGGTAATGGCCTTGAGTTCCACATGCGGATGGCGCGACAACAGGCGCAGCAACTCAACGCCGGTGTAGCCAGTACCGCCAACAATACCGACCTTGATACGCGCAGGTGCGGTTTGAGCCATGTCGAAATCCTCTCGTAATACGGGTTCTTCTGAAACCATTGATTCTATCGCTTCTGGATGAGACCCCCGGTACTTTTTCCAAGTTCCCTGATTTCTCCCCATTGCGCGCGCTCCCGCCCCCCTCATAACCCTCTGCCCTGCCGCCGAAACAAAGAGACAAAGAGACAAAGAGGCGAAGAGGTGAAGAGGTGAAGAGGTGAAGATAGCCCCATCTGACGGATGAAAAATCCTGTCATTGGTTTCGCCGCTGCGCGCAACCAATGCGAGCGCCCAGGCCAACCGCCCAGGCTGGCGCAGTGGAGCGTGCCGGTGTCCGGGGTGGGAACGGGGAAACCAGGGCACACGTGTCTGAGCGGCACGCTTGCGGACAGTCCGGTGGACTGTCCGCGCCGCGAGTTGTGTGCCCGCCCCGTTCCTGCCCTGGACACCGGGGAGTTCCGGCGCAGCCGGAACCACGCGATCTGCGCGGGCCTGGGCGGTTGGCCTGGGTGCGGCTTAGCACGGCGCTCTCTGCCCCAAACCGACCCAAACCCAAACCCAAACCCAAACCCAAACCCAAACCGCCACAGCATAAAAAAAACCCTGGCTGCCAAAACAGCCAGGGTTTTTTCGCCTGCCCATACCGCTTCGAAAAGCGGCACGGACAAAACTGCATCAGCGCTTGCTGAATTGCTTGCGGCGACGGGCCTTGTGGAAGCCGGTCTTCTTACGCTCGACTTCACGCGCATCGCGGGTCACCAGGCCAGCCTGGGACAGTGCGGGCTTCAGCGTTGCATCGTAGTCGATCAATGCGCGGGTGATACCGTGACGCACTGCACCGGCTTGGCCGCTTTCGCCGCCGCCATGCACGTTGATGTGGAAATCGAACGACTCCAGATGGCCGGTCAGCACCAGAGGCTGACGCACAACCATGCGGCCGGTTTCACGAGCGAAGTATTCGTCAACAGCCTTGCCGTTGACCACGATCTTGCCCGAGCCCTTCTTGAGAAACACGCGAGCCACCGAAGTCTTGCGGCGGCCGGTGCCGTAGTTCCAGTTACCGATCATGGCCTTTCCTTAGATTTCCAGCGGCTGCGGCTGTTGAGCGGCGTGCGGGTGCTCGGCACCAGCGTACACCTTCATTTTCTTGATCATGGCGTAGCCCAGAGGACCCTTGGGCAGCATGCCCTTGACGGCCTTCTCGAGCGCACGGCCCGGGAAACGCTGCTGCATCTTCTCGAAATTGGTTTCGGTGATGCCGCCGGGGTAGCCCGAGTGACGGTAGTAGCGCTTGTCCAGCGCCTTGTTGCCGGTCACGACGATATCGGCCGCGTTAACGATGACGATGTAATCGCCGGTGTCAACGTGAGGCGTGAATTCCGGTTTGTGCTTGCCACGGAGGCGGCGTGCGACTTCGCTGGCCACACGACCCAGGACCTTGCCCTTGGCATCAATCACGAACCAGTCACGCTTGACTTCATGCGGCTTTGCCACAAAGGTCTTCATGATCTGTTCCTAAAATCAAATGGAATCCGGTCAGGCTGCGCCACCATTGGCCCATACCCCGCGCGCCGTTCAGGACACGCCCGGAAAAGTTCAAAATCACGCTACGACCACCCGACCCCGAACGCAAGGCTCAGGAATACCGGCTTGTGCAGCGTGCTCTCGCCAAAGCGTTGTCAACCGCCCGTGCGAATTCCCTGCCCATGAAGGCAGAAACCCGCGAGTTTAGCATGAAAAATCAGGAACCTGCCACTGCCATCTTGTCAATCAAAATCGAACCGCTGGTTTTCGCGCCACGCGTGATCGCGTCCGCACCGACGGCAACTATCCCCTTGAACATATCCAGCAGGTTCCCGGCAATCGTGATCTCCTCCACCGCATGGACGATCTCGCCGTTTTCCACCCAATATCCAAAAGCGCCGCGCGAATAATCACCAGTCACATAATTCACGCCCTGACCGATCAGCTCGGTCACCAACAGACCCGTGCCCATCTTCTTGAGCATCGCACGGAAATCATCCGTCTTGCGGGTACGTGTCGAACGCAACACCAGATTGTGCGAGCCACCGGCATTTCCCGTCGGCGGCAAACCCAGCTTGCGCGCCGTATAGGTGGACAGGAAATAGCCCTGCAGCACACCAGCATCCACCACGCGGCGCGCCCGCGTGCGCACGCCCTCATCATCGAACGCCGCGCTGCCGCCCTGCCCAGGCAGGAACGGATCCTCATCCATCCGGATATGGCTCGGAAACAGCTGTTTGCCCATGCCATCCAGCAGGAACGACGCTTTACGGTACAAAGCGCCGCCACTGGCGGCGCGCACCATGGCGCCCATCAGCCCCAGCGCCAGCGGCGCCTCGAACAGCACAGGATAATTACCGGTAGGAATGCGCCGCGCCGACAAGCGCGACAAGGCACGCTGGGCGGCATAGCGCCCCAAGGCATCAGGGTCTGCCAGATCTGCCGGATTCAGCACGGCGCTATACCAATAATCGCGCTGCATGCGATTGCCGCGTCCGGCGATCGGCGCCACCGACAGGCTGTGGCGCGAATAGGGATAGCCCCCCATGAAACCGCGCGTATTACCCAACACGAAATGCCCTTCGCTGGCATTGATCTGCGATCCATCGCTGTTGGTGATCATTTTGCTGACCGCACGTGCAGCCTGCTCGGCGCGCAACGCCAGCCGGGCCGCCTCGTCGGCATCGAGCGCCCAGGGATAATGCAGCTTCAGATCGGGAAACTCCGTCGCCAGCTCATCCGCATCCGGCAGGCCGGCCGCCTCATCCTCGCCGGTATAGCGGGCAATATGCCAGGCGGCTTCCACCGCGGCCCGGATCGCCTGCGGCGAAAAATCGGAGGTGCTCGCAGAACCCCGCCGCTGCCCCGCATAGACCGTCACACCCAGCGAACGATCGCGCGTCTGCTCCACGGTTTCGACATCGCGGCGACGCACCGACACGCTCAGCCCCTGGCTTTCCGAGACTTCGGCCGCCGCATCGCTGGCACCCAGACTACGTGCGTGGCCCAGTGCCAACTCGACCAGTTCGCGGAACAATGCCTGATTCGCGGCAATCGGTAAAAAATTCGAAGAAGAATCTGCCATGACTTTCCCATACGCTGAGGCGGGTATCATAGCCAAGTCGCCGCAAGCATGACGAAGTTTCGTCCGCCTGCCGCCATTCTTTTTCATTTGCCTCATTCAGGATTTCCCCATGCGCCCGCCCGCCCACAACACGACAGACGAGTTCGACGAGGAGGATCTGTCCCCCAGCAAATCCCAGGTCAAACGTGAAATGCACGCCTTGCTAGACCTGGGCAAAACGCTGATCGAACTGCCTGTTGACCGCTTGAAACAACTGCCGTTGTCCGAATCGCTGTATGAAGCGATCCGGGCCGCACAGCGCATCAACAGCCATGGCGCACGCCGCCGCCAGACCCATTACGTCGGCAAGCTGATGCGCGACGCACCCGCAGACGCCATCCGCACCCAGCTCGACATCTGGGCCAACGGCTCGCGCGAACAAACAGCCAGCCTGCATCGCATCGAACGCCTGCGCGATCGGCTGATGCAAGACGACCAACCGCTGACGGAACTGCTGAACCGCCATCCGGACGTCGATATCCAGGCCCTGCGCGCCCAGTTGCGCGCCGCCCGCAAGGAAGCCGCAACCAACGCGACGCTGCCGGAAAGCCACGAACCGCAGCGCAAGCACTATCGCGCCCTGTTCCAGACACTCAAATCACTGTTCGATGCTGAACAGTCTGCCGCACCCTCTGAACCCGATATCGAATCATGACTTCCGCTACCGACCTGCTGGACACCATCGAACTGGAAACCGCGCCCAACCCGACACATGCCGTCATCTGGATGCACGGCCTGGGCGCTGACGGCAATGACTTCGCGCCCATCGTGCCGCACCTGTCCTGGCCGGGCGCTCCAGCGATCCGCTTTGTTTTCCCGCATGCGCAGGTGCGGCCGGTCACCATCAACGGTGGCATGCCCATGCGCGCCTGGTACGACATCTTCCAGATGGCGGCCGGCGCCCGCGAAGACGGCGCGGGCATCCGCGCCTCCGCCGACCAGATCGAAGCGCTGATCGCCCGCGAAAAGGCGCGTGGCATTCCTGCTGCCAATATCGTCCTGGCCGGCTTCTCGCAAGGCTGCGCCATGACGCTATACACCGGGCTGCGCCACCCCGAAACGCTGGCCGGCCTGGTCGCCCTATCCGGATATCTGCCCCTGGCTGACTCGCTGGCCCAGGAACGCAGCCCGGCGAACCAGCAAACGCCTATCTTCATGGCGCATGGCACCCAGGATCCCATCGTCATTCCGGCCCGGGCCGAAACGGCGCGACGCATTCTGGATAGCCTGGGCTACCAGATCGAATGGCGTACCTACCCCATGCCGCACTCGGTCTGCCCGCAGGAAATCGCCGACATCGCCGTCTTCCTGAAAACCGTACTGTCCGTGCAATAAGCGCGCCACCCTCCCGGCCAGCGTGCCGCCGCCCGATGCGGCACGCTGCCGTGCCGGCCACGCCAGCCGGCCATCAGCGCGCCGGCCTGAGCCCCAGCCAGACCCGTCGCATGCTCGGGTCCTCGGCATCCACATCATTGGTGAAACCCAGACTGGTCATCAGGCCCAGCATCGGACGGTTGTTTGCCAGCACCAGGCCGTCGATGTACTCCAGCCCCTGAGCCGCGGCCGCCTCGATCAGCGTCCCCATCAACTCGCGTCCCAGCCGGCGCCGCTGCCAGTCGTCCGCCACGACCAATGCATACTCCGCACCGCGCCCGTCAGCATTGCGCAGATAATGCGCCAGGCCAATGATGATCTCCATCGGCAGGCCGCGATTGGCAGGATTCGGCACCCGCGTCGTCGCCACCAGCGCGAACTCACGGTGGTAATCCACCTGGGTATAGCGCGCCAGCATACGCGGCGTCAGCTCCCGCATCATCGACACGAAGCGCATATAGCGGGTTTCTTCCGACAGCCCGCGAATGAACGTCTGCAACAGCTCGGCATCGTCCGGACGGATGGGCCGTATTTCCCAGGGCGCGCCATCCGCAAACTGACGCTGCCGCACCCACTGCATCGGGTACGGATGTATCGCCATATGCGGATAGCCGCTGGCAGCCGGCCGTTGCGCCGGCAATTCTGCCAGACGGATACGCATCCCGCCGGCCGTCAGGCCGGCATCCCCTACATACAGCGGGTCGATGTCGATCTCCCGCACATCCGGCAGCTCCGTCACCAGATCGGAAATCCGCTCCAGCGCAACCCGCAAAGCCTCTTCAGCCACCGGGCTGATATGGTCGCGCAGCACCCTTTGCCACAGGCGGCTGCGTTCCATCAGCTGCCGTGCCAGGAACGCATTGAGCGGCGCCAGATCCGCCCCCCGATCAGGCGCCTGCATGCTTGCCGCCGCACCGCCCGCCCCCAGGCTCAGCACGGGGCCAAAGCGGCAATCCGTACGCACCCGGATGGCGGCTGGCGGTTCCAGCGCGTCGCCCGGTGGCTCACACCCGACGTACGGCCCGGCCACGGGTACCAGAAACGCGCGCAACAAGGCGCGGCATTCGGCGGGTTCCAGCTCCTGGCGCGCCGCTGCCCTGGCATGCGCCAGCACACGCTCGGCCCCGGCAATATCCGGCGCCTCGCCATGCTGCTCGGGTGGCTGGGTCTGGATCAGCAACTGCTGGTTGTAATGATGCGTGGCCAACACGCCGAAGGCATCGGCAGCGGATTCCGGCGTCCGAAAAGCCGGCGTTCCGGCATCATCCATCAGACGCCGCAGCGGGCGCATGCCGGCATCGCCCATCAAGCAGGTAATGACCGGCTTGCGCGCCTTGGGCGCCAACTGCGCCAGGCGCGCCACCACGCCCGCCAGATCCGAACGGGCATCCGGCGCCAGCAAGACCAGCACGCCTTCGACATTGGCGTCGTCCAGCAGGCACAACAGCAGCTCTGCCACGCGATCCGGCGTCAAGGGCGCATAGGTAATCACCGGATTGGAAGGTTTGGCAGCCGGTTCCAGCAACTCCGCCAGGCGCTTGCGTGTCGCCGCCACCAGGTCCGCCTGCAACACCGCCGACGCCGGCCCCATCAGGTCCAGCGCCAACTGCGGCGGGCCACTGCCGTTGGACAGCAAAGCAACACCGCGCCCACGTGGCCGCCGCGCATACCCCAGCACCTTCAGCGCCGAGAACAGCTGTACGAAATAACGTACCCGCACGGCGCCGGCGCGCCGCAAGGCCGCATCAAATGCGTTATCGGCCCCCGACACATCCAACGCGCGTCCGGCTTTCAGCACCACCACCGGCTTGACCATGGCAGCGGCGCGCAATGCACTCATGAACTCGCGCGCAAACCCGACATCTTCGACATAGAGCGCGATGCTATCGGTCCAGCTATCGCCTGACAGAAAATCCAGCACCTGGGGCAAACCGATCACCGCCTCGTCGCCCAGCGCCACGGCCACGGAGAACCCGATATGGGCATCATCCGCCCAATCCATTACCGCCGCCATGAGCGCGCGCGATTGCGTCACCAGCGCTACTTTGCCGCGCCGCGCCAGAATGGGATGCTGGCTGAGATTCAAGCCGGCAGGTGGACGTTGCACACCAAAGGCATTGGGACCCAGCAACGCACACTGATGACGCAAGGCCCAATCGCGGCACAGCGCCGCCGTCACCGCCGGTGCCGGATCCGCCTCATCGGAGGGCAGCAGAATGGCCGCATGCGGCCGGAACGGTTCCAGCCGCGCCAAAGTCTCCAGCAGCACGGAAGGCCGCACGCCGACCAGGGCCAGATCCAAGCGCGCGCCCGGCGCCAGCCCACAGAGCGTTTCTGGCAATGCCGGCACCTCGCCCGGCACGCATTCCACCCGTGTCACGCGGTCGCGCAGTGTGGCCGGCAGACTCTGCATAACAGGCAAGGCACTATCGGCCATGACCAGCAAGGTGCGCGGATCAAACAGCGGAGCAATAAGATGACGCAACATAGTGGGTGGCGCTCCATTAAAATGATACGGATACCATAACCCTACACGCACTCACGGTGGCATGAAAGCAGTATTCACACCATGCCACCCGCGCCAGCCATGACCACACCCGTACGCACCCGTTTCGCTCCCTCTCCTACCGGCTTCCTGCATCTGGGCGGCGCTCGCACGGCCCTGTTTTCCTGGGCCTATGCACGCCATCACGGCGGCACCTTCGTCCTGCGCGTCGAGGACACGGATGTCGAGCGCTCCACGCCGGAAGCCGTCCAGGCCATTCTGGACGGCATGCGCTGGCTGCACCTGGATGCAGACGAAGGCCCGTTCTATCAAATGCAGCGCATGGACCGCTACCGCGAAGTGCTGGCGGGCATGCTGGATGCCGGCACGGCCTACTACTGCTACAGCAGCCCGGAAGAAGTCGAAGCCATGCGCGAAGCCGCACGCGCCCAGGGCCTGAAGCCGCGCTATGACGGCACCTGGCGCCCGGAGCCCGGCAAAACGCTGCCGCCGGTGCCGGAAGGCCGCAAGCCCGTCATTCGCTTTCGCAGCCCGCTGGATGGCGAAACCGCGTGGAACGACATGGTCAAAGGCCCCATCCGCTTTGCCAACAGCGAGCTGGACGACCTGATCATCGCCCGTCCTGATGGCACGCCGACCTACAACTTCTGCGTGGTCGTCGATGACCTCGACATGAATATCACCCATGTCATCCGCGGCGACGACCACGTCAACAACACGCCACGCCAGATCAACATTCTGCGCGCCCTGGGCGGCAAGGTGCCCGAATACGGCCACCTGCCCATGATCCTGGGCCCGGACGGCGAGAAGCTGTCCAAACGCCACGGTGCCGTCAGCGTCATGGAATATGACCGCGACGGCTACCTGCCGGAAGCCATGATCAACTATCTGGCGCGCCTGGGCTGGAGCCATGGTGACGATGAACTGTTCACCCGCGAACAATTCGTTGAATGGTTCGACCCCAGCCATCTGTCGCGCTCGGCTGCGCAATGGGATCCGAAGAAACTGAACTGGGTCAATGCCCATTACATCAAGCAGACGCCGGACGCTGACCTGGCCAAGCTGGTTGCGCCGCGTATCGCGGCCCGTGGCGGCAAGGCAGACATCGACAATCTCGAAGCCGTGATTGCCCTGCTGAAAGACCGCGCCGAAACCCTGGAGCAACTGGCTGACGGCGCCATGCTGTTCTGCGGTCCGCATGAACCGGCATCCGACGCCTTGGTGCAAGAACACCTGGGCGACGGCAACCGTACCCTGCTGCGTGATTTTGCGGCGCAGCTGGCGGACACGCCGTGGCAACGCGAAGCGCTGAACGCGCAGGTCAAGTCCTTCATCAAGGAACGCGGCCTGAAAATGCCGCAACTGGCCATCCCCTTGCGCGTGGCGGTCGTTGGCCGTACCCAGACCCCCTCCATCGACGCCGTGCTGGAGCTGCTTGGCCGCGACACGGTGCTGGCTCGCCTGAACCAGATCTGAAGCCCGGCGCAACGGTCATTCAAGACGACATGACACATCGCCCCGCACGCCTGAACGACCTGTATTCACCAGGAAGGCAGCGGGGCGGTTTCATCCTTCCGGACACCATCACGCAAGCCGTCCTGCCAGACATTTTTTCCGTGTCGTCAAACGCCCCTGCCCTTGGCCTGGAGAGTCAGCATTCATGCCTCTCCCGCCCAAGTGCTGCGCCTGAAACCACACTGTCAGAAAAGCAACGCTGGAAATTGGCCGCAAACATCCCAATCCAGGCAAATTCCCCTATGATTGAGGTATTTCCGGCCCCGCCCCGATCGGCTACGAACTTGTCTATCACCACGCCCGTGTCTGGCACGATCTTTCCGACCGCCGTTTCTGTACCTGCCTCTGATCAAAGGCAGGCGCACAGCATCGCTCATCCCTATGCGGAAGAGGCGGTGCCCCATCCCCCATCCCCGACAGATTTACATCGAGGCAGGCAGTCCCCAGCCTGTCAGCGCCATTTGAAATGGCTCGCGCACACCACGCGGGCCATATCAAAGGGTTGCACGATGTTCATTGGCATTTCCCCGGCTCGCAGCCTTCCCATGCGCGCAGAATTCGCCAATGAATTTTCCGGGCAGCTAAGTGCCAGCTTAACCGGCAGTTACTGCGCGCGTTGATGTTCTGGGAACCCTGAGAGAACCTAAGGAGCAATACCATGGCAACAGCCACCAAGACTGCGGCAAAAGCAGTCAAGAAACCCTCTACCAAGAAAACTGCCGACCAAGCTGCCGCCGCCCCCGTGACTGCGCAAGCTGGCGCGCAACCGGCTGCTGCCACTTCCGCTGCCAAGGCACCGGCCAAAAAGGCCGCTGCCGCCAAGGCTGCGGCCAAGCCCGCTGCAAAACCGGCTGCCAAGGCTGCACCCGCCAAGAAAGCGGCTGCTGCCAAGAGCGCAGACGCGACTGCCGCCAAGGCACCGGCCAAGCCCGCTGCAAAACCGGCTGCCAAGGCTGCACCCGCCAAGAAAGCGGCGGCTGCCAAGAGCGCCGACGCGACTGCCGCCAAGGCACCGGCCAAGGCTGCGGCCAAGCCCGCTGCAAAACCGGCTGCCAAGGCTGCACCCGCCAAGAAAGCGGCGGCTGCCAAGAGCGCCGACGCGACTGCCGCCAAGGCACCGGCCAAGGCTGCAGCCAAACCCGCTGCAAAGCCGGCTGCCAAGCCCGCCCCCGCCAAGAAAGCGGCTGCGGCAAAGAGCGCCGACGCGACTGCTGCCAAGGCNCCNGCCAAGGCTGCGGCCAAGCCCGNTGCAAAGCCGGCTGCCAAGCCCGCCCCCGCCAAAAAGGCTGCCGCCAAGAGCGCGGACGCTACCGCTACTCAGGCACCGGCCAAGGCTGCTGCCAAACCCGCCGCAAAACCGGCTGCCAAGCCCGCTGCCAAGGCGGCTCCGGCCAAAAAAGCGGCTGCCAAGAGCACGGACGCTACCGCTGCCAAGACGCCCGCCAAGGCTGCTGCCAAACCCGCAGCCAAGCCTGCTGCCAAGACGGCTCCGGCCAAAAAAGCCGCTGCCAAGACCGTAGCCCCCGCAGCGTCGGAAAGCAGCGCCCCGGCAGCAGAAGCCCCTGCCAGCAAGGTTCCCGTCGCCCCGGCTGACAAACCGGCTGCCAAGGCCAAGGCCGCCACCGCAACGAAGCCGGCAGCGGCAGATGGCAAGACGGCCAAGCAGCCGGCCGCCGTCAAAAAGCCCGCCGCAAAGAAAGCCGCAGCAAAGAAAGCCGCACCGGCCCCCGCTGCAGCAGAAGCCACACCGGCCAAGACCGGCAGCAATCCGGCCAGCGCCTGGCCCTTCCCGGTTGACGAGCGCCCCGCCGACAAGCGTTGATCCCACTCGGCCCGTCCCTCGGCGGGCCGAAACAGAAAGCGCGCCCCTCTGAACGAACTGCTCCCCGAGCGTTGGACATCACTCCAACTTCGGGGCAGGCAACTCGCTCCCGGGGCGCGCTTTTTTCATGGCAACAGCACGGCAAAACCGCCGCCGCGCTGTCACCACATCATGCGACAATGGCAGCCCGGCCATGGGCAAATGCACCCCACGGGAGTCGCCTTTCATTGTGCTCCCGCATAAAATCGCCTTGCCCGTTTGAGGTACCTGCGGCATGACATGCCCTACCTTGCGGCCATCTCCGTAATTTCAGGCTTATTCATGATCGGCGAAATCATTCACTTCCTGCTAGACATTGCAGCCATGCTGCTGGGCGCCGCCCTGCTGGCCCGCGCCTGGATGCTGTTTGTCCGGCTACACCCGTTCAATCCCATTCACCAGGCGATCTCTCAGGTGACGCAATGGCTGGTGCAGCCTCTGCGCAATGTGTTCCCGCTGCGCAGCCGTGTCGATTGGGCCAGCCTGGCCGCCGCCTGGCTGATCGCCCTGATCTACTGGTTCCTGGTCATCTGCCTGGCCCTGCAAAGCCTGCCCACGCTGACCATGGTGCCCTCCATCCTCGGCGCAGCCATCCTGACGGTGGCGAAATGGGGCTTCAATCTCCTGGTCTGGCTGACACTGATCCAGGCCATCCTGTCCTGGGTCAATCCGCTGGCGCCCGTCATGCCGGTATTGCGCACCATGACCGACCCGCTGCTGGCGCCTATCCGTCGCGTCCTGCCCACTCCGGGCGGCATGGATCTCTCGCCGCTGGTGCTGCTGCTCGGCGCACAGATCTGCGTGATGATCCTGACCCGTATCAGCTACCAGCTGCTCATGTTCTGAACCTGCGGCGTGCGTGCCGCCGTGGCCAGTTTGCGCCTGCCCCCGGCATGCGTCGCGGCCATGAAAAACCCCCTGCAAGCCGATAGCTCGGCTTGCAGGGGGTTTTTGTTTGGTACGGGATAGACCCTCCGCACCAGCCTGGAAGGCAGCCCCCCATCATGAGAGAGGCAGCCATCTTCCAAACGGCTCTTACATCGGCGCCACACGGGTCGGGCCCGCACCGCTGATCACTTGCACGCGCTGGCCTACGCTCAGCGGCACATCCGCTTCCTGGGCGATGACACGGGTTTCGCCGTTATCCAGCAGCACCGTGACTTCCACACCATTGCGGGTATTGATGTTCTTCTCAACGGCGCTGCCGGCCAAGGCGCCCAGGATGGCGCCGCCCACCGTTGCGATGGTACGACCGCTGCCGCCGCCGACCGTATTACCCACAACACCGCCCAAGGCACCCCCTGCCAGCGTGCCCACGGCCGTGGAATCATCGGATTGCAGCGTGATCGGACGCACCTTCTGTACCGTGCCGTTGCGGACGATCTGCTCGCGCTGCGCCTGGCCGTAGGTATAGACGGAACTGGACGCGCGCTGCGTCGAGCAGCCTGCCAGGACGGCCAGAGTTGCTGCCACGGCGACCACCGCCATGCCGCGACGGACGCCGGAACGGGAAGAAACTTGTACTTGTGCCATAGCCATGATGTCGCTCCTAATGTCACCATCACCTGGCTCCCAGCCAGGCGATGTCGCGGCAGGTCAGAATCGGCGGATGCCTTCAACCGAACCCGGCAGCCCTATTACAGGGACAGCCGACTACCGCAGAGAATCTCTATTCACATGATACATCCCGGCAAGCCGGAAACCTATTTCCCGGTCGAGCGGATACCTGAGAATCTGTCACAACCTTTATCAATGCAGACGGGCCCTGGCCCCGGCCTGGCGGCAGGATGCGCCGCCTGCCAGGTTTGTGCCCAAGGCCCATCGCCCGAGCCGCTTACAGCGGTGGCAATACCAGGCCGTAGCCCTGCTCCAGGCGCCTGGATATCTCTTCCCGTGCAGGCTGGTGCTGCTGCGGCCCGCGCGACGCGACTTTGATCGAACCCATGACGTTACCCAGGCGGCAGCTGTCAGCCCATGACCAGCCCAGCGATACACCGTACAGCAAGCCGGCCCGATGCGCATCACCGCAACCGGTCGGGTCCACGACAGCCTCGGCCTTCACGGCACCGATTTCCTCGGTCTTGCCATTGGTCCATACTGTCGCGCCGTTGGCGCCACGCGTCACGACCACTGCCTGCAGGCCCTTGGCGATATCCGCCATGTCCCGCCCGGTGCGCTGTTCCACCACGCTGGCTTCATAATCGTTGAGCGTCAGCACCTGCACCAGCTTGAGCATCTCTTCGATATCCTCGCCGCTGAACAAGGGCATGGCCTGCCCCAGATCGAAGACCGCGGGGATACCACGGGCATGCAAACGCCGGGCATGCGCAAACATGCCATCCTTGGCATCCGGTGCCACAATGGCCCATGCGCCTTCCGCCGTAGAAATATCGTTATCCGCAGCCAGCGCCATGGCGCCCGGATGGAACGCGGCAATCTGGTTATCGTCCAGATCGGTGGTCACAAAACACTGTGCGGTATAGCTGCCCGGCGCCACGCGCACCCATTCGGTGCTGATGCCCAGCTTACGCAGGTAGTCCAGATAGTCGCTGGCATCTTCGCCCACGGTCGCCACCGGCAGCGGCTGCCCGCCCAGCAGGCGCAGGTTGTAGGCGATATTGCCTGCGCATCCGCCATACACCTTGCGCAGCGACGGCACCGTGAAGGACAGGCTCAGGGATTGGATCCGGTCAGGCAGGATGTGATCCTTGAAGTGGCCTTCGAAAACCGCAATGCTGTCGAAAGCGATGGAGCCGCAAACCAGAATGGGAAAAGCCATAGTTGATTCCTCAATACAGTGAATACAGGCCGCCGGACCGATCCGGCAACGCTCACATCCGCCCGACGATATCCGGGCGTTTTATTCCCGCCCGAACACGGTGCGCAGCAACACATACCAGCGTAGCGGCCAGCAGCGTGTCGCCGCGCCCCTGGGCGCCCTTTCAGGCCGCCGGACGCTGCCCATGCAGACAGACCCAGCCTTCGCGCTCCTGCCAGACCGTCATTGCCAGCCAAGGCGCATAGGCGGCGGCCACTTCCTCGGCCTGGCGCGCCAGCACGCCAGACAGTACCAGATGCCCGCCCGGCAGAACACGGCCGGCCAGCATGGGCGCCAGCACCTTCAGGGGGTTGGACAGGATATTGGCGACGACAACATCGTACTGTCCATCCGCCAGACCATCCGGCAGGCTTGCCTGGATCGTCACGCTATTGACGGTCGCATTGTCCTGCGTGGCCTGCACGGCCTGGGCATCAATATCCACGCCATGAACGCTGTTTGCCCCCAGCATCGCGGCAGCAATCGCCAGGATGCCCGAACCACAACCGTAATCCAGCACATTGGCGCCAGCAGGCATGGCTTCCGCCAGCCAGGCCAGGCACAAGTGCGTGGTCGGGTGGCTGCCGGTACCGAATGCCAGGCCAGGGTCCAGCTGAATCGCGATGCCGCCTGCCGGTTTGTCCAGCGCTGCGCCTGGTTCCACGTGCCAGCTAGGCACGATGCGCACTTTGTCGCCAACCGCAATCGGCCCAAACTGCGCTTGCGTCAGCCGCACCCAATCAGCGTCGGGCACATCCCGCAAAGTCCAGTTTTCGGCCAGGGCCGCGTCCAGGCCGCTGGATGACAGGGCTGCCTCCAGCAACTGCGCCGGATCCGCCCCGTCGGGCAGCAGCGCCACCACGACGTTGCGGTTCCAGCCCACGGTTTCCGGCTCCGTCCCCGGCTCGCCGAACAGCGGCTGCTCGGCTTCGGTATCGCTATCCGCATCTTCGACCGAGACGGACAGTGCGCCAGCTTCGAGCAAGGCATCCGACCAGGGCTCCGCCAGGTCTCCCGGGCAGGACAACAATAACTCACGCATTTTTCTGGTTCCTGAAATAGGCATCGCCAGCATGTTACTGCTGGCGATGCCTGGCGGGCCATCCCTGCCTGTGCGGCGGGGCCCGTATGTCCTATCGGCTGGCGCCGCCGCCCCTCACGGCAGCAGCGGCACTGGCTCAAGGACGCTGGGAGAGCTTTTGCTCGAGATAGTGAATGCTGGTGCCGCCTTCAATGAAGCGCGCGTCCTGCAGCAGCTCGCGATGCAACTGCACGTTGGTCGAGATACCTTCCACCACCATTTCCGACAGGGCGATGCGCATACGGGCCAAGGCCTGTTCACGCGTGTCGCCGTAGGAGATCACCTTGGCAATCATCGAATCGTAGTTGGGGGGCACGAAATACCCGTTGAACACGTGCGAGTCGATGCGGATGCCCGGGCCTCCACCCACGTGCCAGTTGGTGATGCGGCCGGGGCTGGGAACGAAGGTGAACGGATCTTCCGCGTTGATGCGGCACTCGATGGCGTGACCCTTGATCTGGATATCACGCTGGCGCAGCGTGAACTTCTCGCCGGCCGCCACGAGAATCTGCTGCTGAATCAGGTCGATACCGGTAATAAGCTCCGTCACCGGGTGTTCGACCTGAATACGGGTGTTCATTTCGATGAAATAGAACTCGCCGTTTTCATACAGAAATTCGAAAGTACCCGCGCCACGATAGTTGATGCGGCGGCAGGCTTCGACGCAGCGCTCACCGATACGTTCCACCAGACGGCGGGGAATACCGGGCGCCGGCGCCTCTTCGATGACCTTCTGGTGGCGGCGCTGCATGGAGCAATCACGCTCGCCCAGCCAGACAGCATTGCGGCCACCATCCGCCAACACCTGGATTTCGATATGGCGCGGGTTCTCGAGGAACTTCTCCATATAGACTTCCGGGTTGTTGAAGGCCGCACCCGCTTCGGAGCGCGTCATCTGCACGGCGCTCAACAAAGCAGCTTCGGTATAGACCACACGCATGCCGCGACCACCGCCACCGCCGGCAGCCTTGATGATCACCGGATAGCCGACTTCGCGGCCCAGGCGGAGGATCTCCTGCGGATCGTCCGGCAAGGCGCCGGGCGAACCGGGCACGACGGGCACACCGGCAGCAATCATCGCCTGCTTGGCGCTGACCTTATCGCCCATGATCCGGATGGAATCCGGACGCGGGCCGATAAACACAAAACCGCTCTTTTCCACGCGTTCGGCAAAGTCGGCATTTTCCGCAAGGAAGCCGTACCCCGGGTGGATTGCTTCGGCATCCGCCACTTCGGCAGCCGAAATGATGGCGGGCATGTTCAGATAGCTGTCGCGGGACGGTGCCGGCCCGATGCAGACCGACTCATCGGCCAACCTGACGTATTTCGCATCGCGGTCGGCCTCGGAGTGCACGACCACGGTTTTGATACCCATCTCGCGGCAGGCGCGCTGGATGCGCAGCGCAATCTCACCGCGATTGGCGATAAGGATTTTCTCGAACATGTGCGATCAGCCGATGACGAACAGGGGTTGACCGTACTCCACGGGCGCGCCGTTTTCCACCAGAACTTCGGTGATGACGCCAGCCTTGTCGGCCTCGATTTCATTGAGCAGCTTCATCGCTTCGATGATGCACAGCACATCGCCTTCCTTGACGCTCTGGCCAACTTCGATGAAAGGCGTCGCGCCGGGGCTGGAGGCACGGTAGAACGTGCCCACCATGGGAGCCTTGACGACATGGCCTTGCGGTGCGGCGGGCGCGGCAGGCGCAGCTGCCGGGGCCGCGGCAGCCGCCGGCGCCGCCACTGCGGTTTCCACATAGACGGGAGCCGGTGCCACAGCAGCCTGCGGCACGAACTTGACGATGCGGACCTTGCCTTCACCTTCGGTAATTTCAAGTTCGGCGATGCCGGACTCGGCAACCAGGTCAATCAAGGTTTTCAGTTTTCGGAGATCCATAACTGCCTTTTCCCATAGTGTATTTTTCAGCGACGCAAGACGGTGCTATGCCCGGTCTGCGAAGCCAGGTTGGAACGAACGTGCTGGAAGCTGGAAACGGGGAGATCTCATGGACGGATCAGACCAAGTGGACACATAAAACGGCAAGTACGCCGCATGTCTCACAGACGAGTCCAAGCGCGGCCACGGCCTAGCCGTTCCGGGCGAGATCTGGTTCCGGCTGCCAGCCTGTGCGCGAGCGCCGGCCAGCCAGAAAAAAACGGCCCGCGCAGGCTGACTGGAACCACTGCCAGCATCTGGGGAACCCATTCGCAATGCGCCATTATGTCGGCAAAAGTAACGATAGACCGCTTTTTACGTCAAAAAAACGCCGTTGTCCATTGAAAACAATGGTTCACCGATCTGTCCCGCCCGCCGCTTGGCATCCATTTCCCCCATTACAATGCAGTACGGAGGTTTCCATGCATCTGCACATTCTGGGCATCTGCGGCACGTTCATGGGCGGTCTGGCCCTGATCGCCCGTGCTGCCGGCCATCGCGTCACCGGGTGCGACGCGAACGTCTATCCCCCCATGAGCACCCAGCTCGAAGAACAGGGCATCGAACTGCTGGAAGGCTTTGACGCCTCGCAGCTGTCCCTGGGCGCAGACCTGTACATCATCGGCAATGTCGTCAAGCGCGGCAATCCGCTGATGGAAGCCATCCTTGACCAAGGCCTGCCTTATATCTCCGGCCCGCAATGGCTTAACGAGCATATTCTGACGCCGCACCGGCAGCACGTATTGGCCGTTGCCGGCACGCATGGCAAGACCACCACCACGGCCATGCTGGCCTGGATCCTGGAACAAGCCGGTCTGGCACCCAACTTCCTGATCGGCGGGGTGGCGCCCGATTTCGGCGTCTCGGCGCGCTGGCAGCCCGCCAGCCGCCATTTCGTCATCGAAGCTGATGAATACGATACGGCGTTCTTCGACAAACGCTCCAAATTCGTTCATTACCGCCCCCGTACTGCCGTGCTGAACAACCTGGAATTCGATCACGCCGATATCTTCCCCGATCTCGCGGCCATCGAAACCCAGTTCCATCACCTGGTGCGCACCGTGCCCGGCCAGGGCCGCATCATCCGCGAAAGCCACAATGAGGCGCTGGATCGCGTGCTGGCGCGCGGATGCTGGTCGGAATGCCAGACATTCGGCGCCGATGGCGACTGGCAGGCCCGGGATCTGGCCGACAACCGCTTCGATGTCAGTCTGCATGGCGAGCACCTGGGCACTGTCGCCTGGCACTTGTCAGGCGCTCACAACCGCGCCAATGCCCTGGCGGCCATTGCCGCCGCGCAGCACGCGGGCATCCCGCCGGCAACGGCGATTGCCGCCCTGAACACGTTCCAGGGCGTGAAACGCCGCATGGAAGTCCGGGGCCAGGTCGATGGCATTACGGTCTATGACGACTTTGCCCACCACCCCACAGCGATCGCCACGACGCTGGCCGGATTACGGCGCCAGGTCGGCCAGGCACGCATCATCGCCGTGCTGGAGCCGCGCTCCAATACCATGAAGCTGGGCACCATGGCCGACCGCCTGCCCGGTTCCCTGGCCGATGCCGACCTGATCCACTGTTTTGGCGAACGCCAGGGTACGCAAAGCGTGCAATGGGATCCGGCAGTGGTACTGGCCCCTCTGGGCGAACGCGCCCGCTGCTGGAGCGACCTTGATGCGCTGGTGCAGGCCCTGGCAGCGGAGGCCCGCCCCGGCGACCATATCCTGATCATGAGCAACGGCGGATTCGGCGGCATACACGGCCGCCTGCTGAATGCGCTGGAACTCGCCCGCAAAAGCATGTAAAAAACCGCAGGTCAAAACCGCAAGATAAAAAACCGGCCAGCGCAGGTAACAAAACCGACCGGCAATTCTCTCCGGCCACCGCCAGCGCTCCGTCCGCTCCTTTCATTTCCACACAGCCATACCCCGGGCCCGCTGGCTCGGGCCAACTCCCCCAGGAATACGCGACAAGATGTATTTGTTCTACGAAGAAGACGGCGGTTTCAAGATCGGCCACATCCTTGCTGAAACCGACGCCAGCCTGCAAGTGGAATCGGAAAGCGGCAAGCGCAGCAAAATCAAGCGCACCAATGCGCTGTTTACCTTTGATACCAAGGATGCCGCCAATTTCCTGACGCAAGCCCAGGCCCAGGCCGAAGACATCGACCTCGATTTCCTTTGGGAGTGCAGCAGCCAGGAAGATTTTGAAGCGGCCGAATTTGCCGCCGATTACTACGGCCATGCGCCTTCCGCACTCGAGAAGGCAGCCTTGATCCTGCGCCTGCACAGCGCCCCCATCTATTTCCATCGTCGTGGCAAAGGACGCTACCGCGCTGCGCCGGCAGACATTCTCGCGGCTGCCAAGGCAGCCCAGGAGAAAAAGCGCCTGCAGGCGGAACAGCAGCAGCAATGGGTCGATGACATGACGGCAGGCCGCCTGCCTGCCCCCATCGCCGAAGCCGCCGAGATGCTGTTGATCCGTCCCGACAAGAACAGCATGGCCTGGAAGGCCATGGACGCGGCCTGCCAGCAATTGCAGAAAAGCCCGGAACGCCTGCTGCTGGACCTGGGTGCCTGGCCCAGCCCGCTGGCGCTGCACAAGGCCCGGTTCCTTGCCGCGAACTTCCCGCGCGGCACCGGCTTTGGCGACATCACGGTGCCTGACCTGGGCGCCGACCTGCCACTGGCTGATGCCCAGGCCTATTCCATCGACGACATCACCACCACCGAAATCGACGATGCACTGTCCGTGCAGCGTCTGGAGGATGGCTGGCTGCGCGTAGGTGTCCACGTGGCCGTCCCGGGCCTGGCTGTCACCCGCGACAGCGAACTGGACAAACATGCGCGCACCCGGCTGTCCACGGTCTATACGCCTGGGGAAAAAATCCCCATGCAGCCTGAAGCATTGATCAGCCGCTTCTCGCTGGATGCCGGCAAACCCGTGCCCGCGCTGTCGCTGTATGTGGAAGCCGACCCGGCCACCGGCGCAATACGCCATACTGAAACTCGCCTGGAGCGTGTGCAGGTGCGCGAAAACCTGCGCCACAACCAGATGGACGCCATCTACAGCGAGGAAGCCCTGGCCGGCCCGGCCGATGCCCACCCGCATCTCGACTGGATGCAGCCGCTTTGGCAACTGGCGCTGGCCCTGTCCGCCCGGCGTGATGAAGTACGCGGCAAGCCGGAAAACAACAACCGGGTCGAATACAGCTTCTACCTGGATGGCAACCCGGACGACCCCGATGCCACCGTCCGCATCGAACCGCGCCGCCGCAATGCGCCGCTGGATCGGCTGGTGGCCGAATATATGATCCTGGCCAATACGCTTTGGGGCGAGTTGCTCGCGCGTACCGGCTTGCCCGGCATTTACCGCTCCCAGCAAGCTGGCCGCACCCGCATGAGCACCCATGCCCTGCCACACGAGGCCATCGGCGTGCCGCAATATGCCTGGTGCACTTCGCCGCTGCGGCGCTATGTGGATCTGGTCAACCAATGGCAATTGATCGCCGCCGCACAGCACGGCATCTCGGCCCCGCTGGTCGCCCCATTCAAGCCACGCGATGCCGACCTGTTCGCCATCATCGGCGCCTTTGAAGCGCAATACGCGACCTGGCACGACCATCAGGATGCCATGGAGCGCTATTGGTGCCTGCGCTGGTTCCAGCAGCAAGGCCTCAAGGAAGTCACGGCGCATGTCCTGCGTGAAGACCTCGTGCGTTTCAGCTGCGCACCCTTTGTCACCCGCGTCGCCGGCATGCCGGAACTGGAACGCGGCACGCCGGTCAGGCTGGAACTGATGGGCAAAGACGAACTGGCGCTGACGCTGGACTGCCGCTATCTGGGTGTCATCACCGAAAACGCGTAAACCGGACGCCCGACGGGATACACTGCCGTTGAACATGCGCCAACGCCAGCGTTCCTCCGTTGCGCGGATCATCCAGCCAGGCCGGGTGCTCCGCCGTCTCCTTTCTTTGCGACCATGAGCGACACGAAACCCATCATCTGTGCCGTCATCGGCAATCCGATCGGCCATAGCCTGTCCCCGGACATCCACCAGGCTTTCGCCCGGCAGTTCGACATGCCGCTGGAATACTCCCGCCTGCTGGCCCCTATCGGCGGCTTCAATGAGGTTGTCCTGCCCTTCTTCGCCGCTGGCGCGCGCGGCATGAATGTCACGGCGCCGTTCAAGCTGGATGCCTACGCCCTGGCCTCCCAGGCGCTCAGCGCGCGGGCTCGCGTCGCCGGTGCCGTCAATACGCTCTGGATGCACGACGGCATGATGCATGGCTGCAATACCGATGGCATCGGCCTGGTACAGGATCTGCAACAGCAAGGCGCGCCCCTCAAGGATGCGCATGTCCTCATCATCGGCGCCGGCGGTGCCGCCCGGGGTGTCTTGCAGGCCCTGCTGGCCGCAGGTTGCGCCAGCCTGCGCATCGTCAACCGCAATGCGCAGCGCGCCCAGGAAATGATCACCAATCCTCTGGTGCGCACCCTGCCCCAGGCCAGCCGCCTGGAAGCCGGCGGCCTGGATGCCGCCAGCCGCCCGGAAGGCTGGAATCTGGTCATCAACGCCACTTCCAGCAGCCTGGGCGATGCCACCCTGAACCTGCCTGCCGGCCTTTACGCGCCGGGTTCGCTGGCCTACGACATGGTGTACTCCGCCCAGCCTACGCCCTTCATGCAGCAGGCCGTGGCCGACGGCGCCGGCCGTGCCAGCGATGGCCTGGGCATGCTGGTCGGCCAGGCTGCCGCCAGTTTTGAAATCTGGCATGACCTGACGCCGGACACGGCCCCGGTACTCACCGCGCTGCGGCAACGTCTCTCCGGCGCTGCCTGAAGCCGCCGACCGCCATGCAGGACCACGCCCCCGACCACGTCAGCCCAGGCTTCCGCTGGTCCTGGCCGAAACGGCTGGGCGCGCTGGTCATGGCATTGCTGATCCTGCTGCTGCTCTCGCAGCTTTGGCTGCTGGCCCAGGTCGCCTGGTATGCCCGCCAGGATCCGGGCAGCAGCGCCGTCATGCGACAAGAACTGTCGCGCCTCCGGGACAGCCAACCGGATGCCCGGCTGGATTACCGCTGGGTTCCCTATGACCGCATCAGCAATAACCTGAAACGCGCGGTCATCGCTGCCGAGGATTCCCGCTTCACGCAGCACGATGGCGTCGAATGGGAAGCCATCCGCAGCGCCTGGCAGCACAACCAGCAATCCAGCCGTATTCGCGGCGGCTCCACGATCACCCAGCAGTTGGCAAAGAATCTGTTTCTGTCCGGCTCGCGCAGCTATCTGCGCAAGGCGCAGGAACTGGTGCTGGCCTATATGATCGAACACAGCATGGACAAGCGCCGGATCCTGGAGTTGTATCTCAATCTGGCCGAGTGGGGAGTAGGGATTTTCGGCGCTGAAGCTGCCGCACGGCATTATTATGGGGTGTCCGCGCAGCAGCTCAGCGCGGCCCAAGCGGCGCGGCTGGCCGCCATGCTTCCGAATCCTCGCTATTACGACAAGCATCGCAACACCGCGTTCCTCAACAAACAGACAGCAACGTTGCTGGCACGCATGAAACAGGTTCACATTCCCTGACATCCTGGCGCGCTGATCCCGCGCCAATCAGGCCGTCTTCCTGCAAAATCTATCGAAACGCGCCAAAATAACAGGCTTTCCCTTTCCATCCAGTCAAGGTTTCCGCCGCATGCGCACCGCACGCCGTTATCTGGCCCGCGAAATCTACCGCTCCTGCGCGGTAGTGCTGCTCGCGCTGCTCGGGTTGTTTACGTTTTTCTCCCTGATTGAAGAACTGGACAGCCTGGGCGGCAGCTACACCCTGCCCGCCTTGCTTTACCTGCAAGCGCTGCAACTGCCCACGCGCCTTTACGACCTGCTGCCCATCGGGCTGCTGATCGGCGCCATCCTGGCGCTGGCCGGGTTGGCGCAACGCAATGAACTGGTGATCCTGCGCGTCTCGGGCGTCAGCGGCGCCCGGCTGCTGGGTATGCTCTGGATCGTCACGTTGCCCTGGATGGCAGGCGCCTTGCTGCTTTCCGAAGTCATCACGCCGGCCGCCGAACTGCATGGCAGCGAAGCCAACCTGCTGCTGCGCGGCAAACCGGGCGGCGGCGCCATGCATAGCGGCTACTGGTTCAAGGAGCCCACGCCCGAAGGCGGCATGCGCATCATCAACGTCGGCAAACTGGAGGCCAATGGCGGCGTCCGCGACATCACGCTTTACACCTTCGCGCCCGACAAACGCCTGAGCGCCCTGGCCATGGCGGAAAGCGGCAGTTTCAGCGGCGATGAACTGCACCTGAACACCATCAGCCACCATCGCGTCGATCTTGATGCCGCCACGGCCTTCTCGCAAACCCGGCCGGGCAGCCAGCCCCTGGTCACCATCGACCGCGAAGACCAGATGGCCATGCAGACCACCCTGACGGCAGAACGCCTGCTGGCGCGTGTGCTGACCCCTGAGCGCATGTCCATGCTCACGCTGTGGGACTACATTTCCTACCTGCACAGCAATCACCTGCAGGCTGACCGTCAGATCGTCGCGCTGTGGCGCAAACTGATCTACCCCTTCACGCTGCTGGTCATGATGACCATTGCCGCTCCCATCAGCTTCATGCAGACCCGGCGCGGCGGCGTCGGCGCCAAAGTGTTCATCGGCATTCTGCTGGGCGTAGGCTTTTTCATGCTGAATCAATTGGCGCTGAATATCGGCATGCTGGGGCGCCTGCCGCCCTGGAGCACGGCGCTGCTACCCAACGCCGCAGCCTTGCTGATCGCGCTGGGCTCCCTGCTGATCATGGAAAACCGCCATTTTCTCGCCCGTCTGGCGACACACCGCAACCCCTGGAGAAAACACCCGCTATGAACCGTCCCGATATCTGGATGATCGGTGACGTGCAAGGCTGCTGCGTTCCTCTGGAACAACTCCTCGCCTTGCCTGAGATCGCCGGCGCACCGGACAGCCGTTTATGGTTCGCCGGCGATCTCGTCAACCGTGGCCCCCAATCGCTGCAAACCCTGCGCCGCATCCGCGACATGGGAGAACGCGCCACTTGTGTGCTGGGCAATCATGACCTGCACCTGCTGGCCGTCGCCGCCGATATCCGCAAACCCGGCAAAAACGACACGATCAGTGAAATCCTGCAGGCACCCGATGCCGAGGAACTGCTGGATTGGCTGCGTCACCGTCCGCTGGCGCACTTCGAGAACGGCCACCTGATGGTCCATGCCGGCGTCCTGCCCAAATGGGACTGCGCCAAGACCCTGTCACTGGCAGCGGAAGTGGAAGCTGTCCTGCGCGGACCAAACTGGCGCAAAGGCCTGCAGAAAATGTATGGCAATGAACCGGCCGAATGGAAGGATGACCTCACCGGCGGCAAGCGCATGCGAGTGATCATCAACGCGCTTACGCGCATGCGCCTGGGAACCGCCAAGGGCCAGATGGATTTCGCGGCCAAGGCCGTACCGGGCCAACATCCGCCGGCCCTGATGCCCTGGTATGACATCCCTGGGCGCGCCACCCGCAACGTGGTGGTGGTCTTCGGGCATTGGTCCACCCTCGGGCTGCTGGTTCGCCCCGATGTCATCTGCCTGGATACCGGCTGCGTCTGGGGAGGGCACCTCACTGCCATGCGGCTGCGCGATCGCAAAATCCTGCAGATCACCTGCCAGCAGTACCAGGATCCCGCCCTCTTTTAGCATCCTTGTGATCGGTCTGTCGGGATATCCGCCCAGACCGGCCGCCAGCGGGACTGGCAAACAGGCCGAGGCCCACCGGGCTGGCGCTAGCCAGCCCGGTACATCACACCTCGACGACCTGGCGTACCGATTGTTCCGCCATGCGGGCGATCTGTGCCCGGCGCACCGTGTGGTCTGCGTCTTCAGGCATTTGCAGCACTGGCAGGAACTCAATCCTGACAAACATGCGCGGGGTGCTCAGAATGCACCAGATATTGGCCATCAGAGACTGGTCGCCGGTAAAAGCGGCCCGGCTGCTGCGCCTGCCATTCTGCATAAAAACCAGGGCCACCGGCTGCACCGGCACGCCTGCGTCAACAGCAGGCGCAAACAGGCCGGAACGAAAGGGCAGCAGACGCATGCCATCCGTCGTTGTTCCTTCCGGAAACAGGCCCACGGAACGGCCACGGCGGAAATGGATTTCAACGGCCTGCCCGACTTCGCGCACCGCCTGACGATAACCACGATCAATGAACAACGTGCCGACGCCTGCCGCCAGCCAGCCGATCAAGGGCCATTGACGCACTTCCTTCTTGGCGATAAAAATCGAAGCGCGCACACTGTTGATGATGAAAATATCCACCCAAGAAACATGGTTGGATGTCCACAGCACAGGCCCTTTCAACAGCGGCTGGCCCACCACTTCGCAACGCACGCCGCAACACCAGCGCATCAATATGCGCGACCAGCCGCGTACGATGCCTTCGCCACGGCCCGCCATGAATACGGGGTAGAGCAGCGCCACCGTCAGCAACCCGCTCATCAGCCAGGGTACCAACAGCATGGCGCGCAGCGTAAAACGCAAGAACCTCACGAACCCGCTTCCCAGACCTGTCGGCCACCTACCCAGGTGGACTGCACCCGGGCCGGCAGTTCCAGGCCGGTAAACGGCGTGTGCCAGCTCTGGCTCAGCAAGGTCTCGCGGCTGACGACCCAACGCGCATCCAGATCCACCAGGGCGAAGTCTGCCAGCGCGCCCAGCTCCAGGCGGCCGCAAGGCGGCAGATCCGGCGCCCCCGTGGTCAGGACATGCGCCGCCCGGGAGGTGACATGCGCCAGTGCCTGCACCAGCGGCACATCGGCTTCCGCCGCCCATTTCACGGTCAGGCTGAGCAACAGCTCCAGGCCCGTGGCGCCAGGTTCAGCATCAGCAAAGGGCAACAGCTTGTTGTCGTCGTCCACGGGCGTGTGGTCGGAGCAAATGGCGTCGATGGTGCCATCCAGCAAGGCTTCGCGGATCGCTGCACGGTCACGCTGACCACGCAGCGGCGGATCCAGACGGTAATTGGAATCGAAGAAACCGATATCCACATCCGTCAGGTGCACATGGTTCACGGAAACATCGCAGCTCAGCGGCAAGCCTTCCTGCTTGGCCGCACGCACCAGCTCCAGGCCCGCAGCGCTGGACAGGCGGCACAGGTGCAAGCGGGCGCCAGTCACGCGCTGCAAGTCGAATAGGGTCTGCAGCGCAATGGTTTCCGCCTGGACAGGAATCCCCGACAGGCCCAGCCGCGACGCATAGGCGCCACTGGCCGCTACCCCGCCGCGCGACAGCCAATAATCCTGCGGGCGCACCCACAGGACATAGCCATAGGTACGCGCATACTGCATGGCGCGCAGCATGACGCTGGTATCGGTCAACGGCACATTGGCCTGAGAAAACGCCACGCAGCCGGCTTCCGTCAGCTCGGCCATTTCCGTCAGGCGCTCGCCCTTCAACCCCACCGTGGTCGCCCCCAGCGGATACAGGCGTACATGATTGAGCTGGCGGGCCTTCTGCTTGAGCATCTCTACCAGGCCGGGCTCATCCAGCGTCGGGTCGGTATCCGGCGGCTGAACCACGCTGGTCACGCCACCGGCCAGGGCCGCACGCATTTCCGATTCCAGCGTCGCCCGGTACTCAAAACCCGGCTCACGCAGACGCACGGACAGGTCGATCAAGCCCGGCAACACAGCCAGCCCTTGGGCATCGACCACGCGGTCTGCCGTGAACCCGGCGGGCACATCACCCAGACCCACGATCCGGCCACTTGCAACGAACAGATCCGCCACGCGATCCAGCCCGCTGGCCGGATCAATCAGCCGGCCTCCCTTTACCTGCAGATTCATGCCTGTGCTCCCGCTACGATGCTCATTGCGGCCATACGGACTGCGATACCAAAGGTCACCTGGTTGAGAATGACCGCCTGATCGCCATCGGCCACGGCAGAGTCGATCTCCACGCCCCGGTTCATGGGCCCCGGGTGCATGACGATGGCATCAGGCTTGGCGCGCGCCAGTTTTTCGCGGGTCAAACCGTACTGCTTGAAATATTCGTGCGCCGACGGCAGCAGGGCGCCACGCATACGTTCGTTCTGCAGGCGCAGGACGATGACGACGTCCACATCCTTGAGGCCTTCGTTGATGTCGGTGAACACCCGTACACCCATCTGTTCCAGGCCGCCCGGCAACAAGGTCAGGGGTCCGATCACGCGCACTTCTGCCGCGCCCAGCGTGGTCAGGGCATGGATATCGGACCGCGCCACGCGTGAGTGCAGCACATCACCGACGATGGCCACGCACAGATTGGAGAAGTCTTTCTTGAAGTGCCGGATGGTGTACATATCCAGCAAAGCCTGCGTCGGGTGCGCATGGCGGCCATCACCGGCATTGACCACGTGCACATGCGGCGCCACATGCTGAGCAATCAGGAACGGCGCGCCGCTGGCCTCGTGGCGCACGACGAACAGGTCAGCCTGCATGGCGGACAGATTGGCAATCGTGTCGAGCAGCGATTCGCCCTTGGCCGTCGAAGACGACTGCACATTCAAGGTGAACACATCCGCCGATAGCCGCTTGGCAGCGATATCGAAGGTAGTCCGGGTGCGGGTCGAGTTCTCGAAGAACAAGTTGAAGACGCTTTTGCCACGCAGCAGCGGGACTTTCTTGACCTCGCGGTTGGCCAGGGGCACAAAGTTCGCAGCGGTATCCAGAATATGCGTCAGGATGTCGCGCGGCAGGCCTTCGGTCGTCAACAAGTGGGTCAGCTCGCCATGGCGGTTGAGCTGCGGGTTATTCATGTACGGAATCCTTTTCCAGGGCCAGGGAAAAATTCCCGTTGTCGAGACGGGACAAAACAAATGCGCTTTCCGGAGGCAGCGGGATATGTGCCGCTACCACGCAGGCCGCAACCGGCAGCTCGCGGCCACCGCGATCCAGCAAGACCGCCAGGCGGATGCTGTCAGGCCGGCCATAATCGAACAGTTCGTTCATAGCCGCGCGGATCGTGCGTCCGGTATAGAGCACATCATCGACCAGGATGACATGCGCGCCCGCCACGGGGAAATTGATGGAAGAAGGCTGCGCCTGACTATTGCCATGCAGACCGATACGATGGAAGTCGTCGCGATAGAAACTGACGTTCAGGGTCGCCACATTGCCTTCCAGGCCCAGGTCGCGCTGCAGGCGCTCCGCCAGCCAGGCACCGCCGGAATGGATGCCGACCAGCCAGGTCTTTTCTGACGGGGTCTTGGAAAATTCTTGTTTCACCCCTGCAAGCAGGCGCGCGTAAAGGGTTTCGGCATCCGGCAGCTCGCCGGGCGAATGAACAGGTGTATCTGAAGCCATGATGCGAATTTTAGGATATTAGAGAGCCGTGCGGGAACCCATCACGGACGCTTTGTTACAGGTGCCGTTGCGCGCGCCCGATAGCAAATCCAGGTAGCGTTCCAGAATAATAGCCGCTGCCATGGCATCGTCGTCATCATTCGTGCCCAGACGGCGTTGTGCTTCCATGCTGGAGCCACGCTCATCGACCAATATCACCGGCAGGCCGAAACGGCCATGCAGCTGATTGGCGAAACGCCGCCCTTGCAGCGACGCATGTTGTTCGGCGCCGCTTTCATCGAGCGACAGCCCCACGATCAGGCTGGCAGGACGCCAGGATTCGATCAGCGTTTCGATGCGCTGGAAACGCTCGCTGCGCGTCTGGGCGCGGATGATTTCCAGCGGCCTTGCGCTGCCGGTAATGGTATTGCCCAGCCCCACACCCAGTTTTCGCAAACCGAAATCGAAGGCAAGCAGGGCCGCTTCGCCCGCAACGGCCCAGGCGCCGCCAGGCTCGCCGGCAACGCTGACGCCTGCTGCCGCGCCAGGCGCCTTCAGGACGCCGGCCTGGCCGGCGTTTTCAAGCTCAGGCATGCCCGGCTTCCCCCGACAGCATGATGGGGTCTATGCCCAACTGTTTGAGCGCGGCGTCATAACGCTGCGCCGGCTCGACATCGAAAATGATATCCGGGCTGGCATAGACCGACAGCCAGGCATTGGACGCCATTTCGCTTTCCAGCTGGCCCGCCCCCCAGCCCGCATACCCCAGCGTGACCAGCAGCCGATGCGGCCCTTCGCCATTGGCCACGGCCTGCAACACGTCTTTCGATGTCGTCAGCGCCATCTCTCCCAGCTTGATGCTGGAGGAGTACTCGCCTATGGGTGCGTGCAGCACAAAACCGCGGTCGGTCTGCACCGGCCCGCCGAAAAACACCGGGGCATCTTTTTCCGGCTCGATTTCCAGCTTCAGGTCTATGCGCTCGAACAATGCGCCCAGCGTCAGATCCGTAGGACGGTTGATCACCAGTCCCAGCGCGCCGCGTGGGGTGTGTTCGCAGATATAGATCACGGTGCCTGCCAGACTGCCCTCGACACCACCAGGCATGGCCAGCAGGAACTGATTGGACAGATCGGCATGGGGCAGAACCTGGCTTTCCGCTTCTTTCGTCATGGCACACTCCACACACAAGACTCAACCTGTCGTCCCGACAGGCAGGGTTCAGAACGCGTTCACGATCTCAGATTTCCATCAATTCGAAATCATCCTTGCGGGCACCGCATTCCGGACAGACCCAGTTGGGGGGGACGTCTTCCCAGCGGGTACCCGGTGCGATACCTTCTTCCGGCAGGCCGGCTGCTTCATCATAGACCCAGCCGCAAATCAAACACATCCAAGTACGCATCGTTTCAGAGTTTCCTGTCAATCCAGATGGGCGGTACCGACCCGCCCTGTGGGACGGGGCACGCGCCCCATTACGAAACAGCCCGTTTGCCGGGCCGTGCAAGACGCAAGACGCCGGGTCGGCAGCGTACGCAGCACGACTGCCCGCACGCTCCTGTTTCACCTACAATGGGGCCATATTAACCAAACACAACCTCGGCTGACAGGATTCCTGTCGCCAGCGCCCCAACACGGCGCCCGCCAGGTCCTATTATTTTCCTCGCCCGCAGTGTCCGCCTCTGTGCTCCCTCCCCTTCTGATTTTCGGCCCCTTCGACCCCAGCGGCGCCACCTCGCTGCCCGCTGACGCCATCACCTGCGCGGCCCTGCAATGCCATGGCCTGGGTGTCCTGACCGCCAATACCATCCAGGATTCGGCGCACCAGGAAGATGCTGTCGCCATTTCGCATGAATTCATCGACGAGCAGGCACGCTGCCTGCTCGAAGACATGGCGATCAGCGCCCTCAAGGTCGGCCGGCTCGATACGCCGGAGGCTGTCAGCGTCATCGCGCAAATTGCGGCCGATTACAACCACTTGCCCCTGGTGTTGCATCTGGACAGCCCTGGCGACGCCAGCGACCTGGACGCCCAGGACCTGGCCGAGGATGTCATGGCGGCCACCGTCGAGCTGTTGCTGCCGCAAACAGATATCGTCGTGACCGAGCATATGCGGATAACACAGTGGCTGGCAGACGGATTGCTGAGCGAACCCGTGGAAACCAATGACGCGCTGCGCGAAGCGGGCGCCGAATGGTCGCTGATCCTGGGCGCGCCCCTGCGCAGCGACACCCGCTGCACCCAGCTCAACGGCCCGGAAGGCCTGCTGCGCCAGTGGAACTGGCATGCCAGCCAGGAACGGCTGTCCGACAGCGCTGACCTGGTGGCAACGGCCATTGCCGCTTTCCTGGCCCGCGGCCTGGCGCCTGACGAAGCGGTCGCCCAGGCGATCAGCTATGTACAAGCCTGCCAGCAGCAGAATTTCCGCCCCGGCATGGGCCGCCGCCTGGCCTGGCGCCTGCCTGGAGAACAGCAAGAATGACATCCGTCCCCGACTACGCCGGCCTGCGCTTTCCTCGTGGCCTCTATGGCATCACCCCGGATACCGACGACACCCCGGCGCTGCTGGAAGCGATCACTGCCGCCGCCCGCGGCGGGATGCGCAGCCTGCAATGGCGCCGCAAGCAAAGCGCCAGCCATGCGGCGCTGCTGAGCCAGGGCCAGTCCATTGCCGGCCTGTGCCGCGAACTGGGACTGGTCTTCATCGTCAATGACGACTGGAAGCTGGCGCAGTCCCTGGGAGCCGACGGCGTGCACCTCGGCCGCGATGACGGCGATCTGGCGGCAGTGCGCGCCGCACTCGGGCATGAGCGCATCATCGGCGTCTCCTGCTATGCCGATCTGGCGCGTGCCCGTGCCTTGCTGGCCCAAGGGGCCGACTACATCGCCTTCGGCGCCGTTTATCCCTCCCCCACCAAACCACAGGCCGCGCGCGCGCCGCTGGAGCTGCTGGAGCAGGCCCGCGCCTTGCTGAACCCGTTGCCCGCGCCGCGCCCGGCCATGGTTGCCATTGGCGGCATCCATGCCGCCAATGCCACGCCGGTCGTCCAGGCCGGCGCCGATGCCCTGGCCATCATCCAGGGAATTTTCCAGGCCGATGATATTGAAGCCGCCGCCCGCGCCTGCGCGCAGGCATTCGCCTGATCAACCCCACGGATCCCGGTACCGCCATCATGACAGCCATTTCCCGCAATGACACCCTGTTCCAACGCGCCTGCCGCAGCATTCCCGGCGGCGTGAATTCGCCCGTGCGCGCATTCCGTTCGGTGGGGGGCACCCCCCGCTTCATCGAACGTGCCCAGGGTCCCTACATCTGGGATGCCGACGGCAAGCAGTACATCGACTATGTCGGTTCCTGGGGTCCAGCCATCCTCGGCCACGCGCACCCTGACGTCATCGAAGCCGTGCGGACGGCCGCTCTCAATGGCCTGTCCTTCGGGGCGCCCACCGAAGCGGAAATCGAAATCGCCGAAGCACTGATCGCGCGCCTGCCCTCCATGGAACAGGTGCGCCTGGTCAGTTCCGGCACCGAAGCCACCATGAGCGCCATCCGCCTGGCGCGCGGCGCGACGGGCCGCAACAAGATCATCAAATTCGAAGGCTGCTATCACGGCCACGCCGACAGCCTGCTGGTGAAGGCTGGTTCAGGCATGCTGACCTTCAACAATCCGACCTCCGCCGGCGTGCCGCCCGAGTTCGTGCAACACACGCTGGTGCTGGACTACAACGACAACGCCGCTGCCGAAGCCGCCTTCGCCAGCATGGGCGACGATATCGCCTGCGTCATTGTCGAACCCTTTGCCGGCAATATGAACCTGGTGCGCCCCGCCCCCGGCTTCCTGGAAACCCTGCGCACGCTATGCACGCGCCACGGCGCCCTGCTGATCTTCGACGAAGTCATGACAGGCTTCCGGGTCGGCCCGCAAGGCGCGCAAGGCCTGACGGGCGTGACGCCCGACATCACCACGCTGGCCAAAATCATCGGCGGCGGCATGCCGGTCGGCGCCTTCGGCGGCCGGGCCGACATCATGGCCAACATTGCGCCGCTGGGCGCGGTGTACCAGGCCGGTACGCTGTCGGGCAATCCGGTAGCCGTGGCCGCCGGGCTCGCCACCCTGCGGCTGCTGGGCACGCCGGGTTTCTATGAAACGCTGGTCGCGCGCTCGGCCCGCCTGTGCGCCGGCCTGGATGCCGCCGCACAACGCCACGGCATCGCCTTCTCCAGCGACAGCGTAGGCGGCATGATCGGCCTGTATTTCCGCGAAACACCGCCCACGAGCTTTGCCGAAGTGCAGGAATGCAATATCGAGCACTTCAAGCACTTCTTCCACGCCATGCTGGATCACGGCGTCCATCTCGCACCTTCCGCCTTCGAAGCCGGTTTCGTTTCCGCCACTCATACGGACGAAGTCATCGAAGCCACGCTGGCAGCAGCAGATAAAGCATTTGCGAGCCTGAAGCGATGATATCGAGCGGGGTGCCGGAGAGCGCTTGCGGCGGCTTCAGCCCTGCGCTACTGCATGAATAAGCCTGACCAGGTCGAGCTGGCGCTTGCAGCCTGTCTTGGCCAGCAGGCTTTTCAGGTGGCTGCGGGCCGTATTCAGGGTGCATCCTCGGGCCATCGCGAATGCCTTGATGGTATCGCCACCCGCCAGCACGCTGGCCAGCTCCGCCTCAGCAGAGGTGATGCCCAATACTTCTCCCAGCTCACCGCACGAAAACGACAGCCCGGCATAAGGCAGCGCCATGGCAATCAGCGCCAGCGGCGGCTGGCTGCTGCCAGCCCCGAATGCCGTAGCGACCGACGGCAAGGGCAGTATGCGCAACACGACCGTATCCACCCCGCTGCCCCAACGAACAACCGCCGCACGTCTGGCAACCGAACAGGCACGCGCCACGGCCTGCTCCAGCTGCAGCTGTAACGCCTGCTGCCTGAGCGCAAAGCGGCTATAGCCGGAACACCAGGTCGCCTCCCGCACATAGCTGGCCGCCCGGGCATTCAGGTACTGGATACGCCGCCCAGCGTCAACGATGACGATACCGAACGGCATGTGCTCCAAGGCGGAGGTTCCCAGCGCAGCGCGGCGCGCCAGTTCGCGGGTATGGTCGCGCAAGCGGGTCGCGCGCAGGATTTCCGGCGCCAGCAGCCGCATGACGGCTTCCTCACGCTCACCGTAAGGCCGGTGATCGACTGGGCGCAGCATGGCCAGATAGGCGTTCGTGCCAGCGGTCTGCCGCATCACCATGCACATCGAATAGCGCGTCCCGACACCACGCAGGAAATCATAGACTGCCGAGCGCGACATATGACGCTGATCGAAATGATGATGGTCGAACACCACCTCGCCTTCCACCATACGATCCAGCAGAGCGACGCGTTCATCTCGCCCCATATACTGCTGCTCGTATTCCTCGAGCTTGTCGCCCGGCACGGTTTCCGATGCCATGGATTCCAGAATCGGTTCTTCATGAGGCGGGCCCAACGTCACCTGATGGAAGTTCATCGCCTCCAATTCCCGGCAGAGTGAATCGAGGGCAATGTACCAATGATTCGAATCCAGCACTCCCTCATAGAACAGCGGCGCGATATCCTGCGCCACCTGCAATGGATCACGAGCCATGGACGTTCCCCTTCCTGCGTGCCAAACCAGACACCCCGCCACTGCGCATTACCACCAAACAAGTTTCATTCTATTTCAATTATTTGAAAAAATGAAAATTCCGTGATTCTACCTACTATTGCACTTTTGGCTCTGCGCAGATGTGCGGGCCGACGCGCCGCAACCGTCAATAGACAGTCACCCCGCTGCGAGGCGCTTCGGGAGTCGCCGGCGCAACAGGCTGCGCAGGCGGCAGCGGCGCCTCGAAGCTGATCGTGGCACCGGCCTGAGCAAACTGGCCGATCAACTGTTCATAAACCTCTTCGGCCAAGCGCTGCGAGGTTTCCCGCACCACTTTGGCGCGGTTCAGGCTGACCCGGTCTCCGGCGCGGCTTAGTATCTTGCTGTCCAGCCCGCTGCCGGCTGCGCTGAAAGCCGCCACGATTTCATAGTTGCGCGTGTTGATCAGACTGAAGTCCGCGACCAGATCCAGCTGCAGGGTATAAGCTCGCGATCCAGCCTCGAAACCCATTTCCCCTTCGCTGAACTGAATATCACTGACCGTGCCGAACAGCACGTAATCCGCGCCCGGAAAGGCACCCGCCCGGATACGAGCAATGATGTCGTGGACGTTCTCGCTCGTCTTGCCCGTATGAGGCCGACCCTGCACCACCCTGACTTTGCCGCCACGTACCAGCGCCCCCTTGATGTCGGCCGTGAAATTGCGCAGCTCACCCGGCACGATATAGGTTTTGCTGCCCTCTTCCAGCGTGAAGCTGCTGCTGCCGCTGGCCTGCCTGCCGTGATGGCTGAACTGCTGCGATGCCGACACGTTGCGGAAGTATTCCGACACCTGCGCCTCATAGCCCAGATCCGTCACGGCTACCCTGGGCCCGGCTGCCTGCGCCGCCGTGCCCAGGCACAGCAGGGCCAACACGGCGCAACGCGCCCGGTTCAGCAATGGCTGTTCTTTCATGTTCCGTCCTTGATCCAATCATCGCGGCCGCCTTAACGGCGCGAGGATTTGCGCAGCTCCGCTTGGTCCTGCCACTCGATCACGCCCGACTCCGCATCAAAAAGCTTGAGCGTCATGACGTAGTACACATCCTTGATGCTGGAAGAGCGCTTGACGATGGACGAAATTTCACCTTCTATGCGGAACTGCGCCCCTTCCATCTGACCCGTTCGCACCCTGCCCTTGGCCTTGTAGAGACCGCTTTGATTCTGGCGCTGTAACTCGCGAACCGCCGTATCCATTTCTGCGTGACTGGCCACGAAACGCACCTTGCCACTATTGACCAGCGCAGTCTGAATACGCAGCATGATGGTGCCGGTGTCGATATATTCGCTGGTCTTGTTCAGCACGGGATCCAAAGACACCGTAGGGCGGCCGGCCAGCGCAGGACTTTGCAGCAAGGACGCTGTCATGCTTTCCGCCAGGCGCTGCAAATCCGTAGAACCAAATTCATTGGTCACATTTTCGACCGCAGACGGATCGCCATAGACAACATCGCCCGAACCACTCACGAGCGGCAAGGTGGATTGGCAACCAGCCAGGCCAAGGACACCAGCCAGAGCCAGGCTGCAAGCTGCACGGGGCAGGTATTCAAGAGACAACATGATAGGTACTCCCAGAAAAATCTATCGTATCCACGACGCGCGGCCCGGCCATACAACAGTCCCCCGACTGACGACCCCGACCAGATTTGTGCAGCGTTCTCACTTATCAGCACGCAGTTCGAGCCGGAAATCCACCGCATCCGGGCGCGCTGCCATGCCTTGCACGAAATGGTTCTGCAGACCCAGGAATGGCAGTTCCTTCCAGGGCTCATCGCGCCCGCTCTGCAGACCATCAGCGTTCAGCCAAAGAAAGCGATAGAACAGTCGCCGAGGGCCGCTACTACCGTTGGCAATCTCTGCCTGTACCGTCAACATATCGTTGACCCGCTGCGAACGCAGGCCTACCACCCGCAAATCAAACATGGGCTGCGGCACAACCAATTTGCTAGCGATGCCTGCCGATGCAGCATAATCCGGCAGCACGGCTGTTTCTGGCGACGCCGGCATCAGAAACTCCGGTTGCGACACGCTGCGACCCGGTTGCGCGCAGGCAGCCAGGAGCAGCACACCGATACCCAATGCGATACGGCACAGATTGCTTGTATGGTTCATGGTGACTTCCTGAGACATGACGATTGACCCTGAGCGCGCCGCTTGCCCCATTTCCCTACTGCCTATCCTGCGTTAACGAAACGGGAAATCGCAGCGCAGCAGCCTCCATGGCCTGCCGTGCCGACCCCGCTTGCCCGGCGGTTGCCCCATCCAGATAGGCCGGCGCGCCAAAATAAGTCACCGTGCTGAGCATCCTTACTGGCACCACCATGCGCTGGCCCCTCACATCCAATGTCCTGAGCGCATGGCTGTCTTCGGACAATTTCAGCTCATGCCGTCCGTGCGGGACAAACGCGCGCGCCAAGTACACACGTTCAGGCAACATGCGCCACATGCGATCGTCTGCCGCCGGCTCTGTCGCTGCGGAGACCAAAGCGGCAAACAACCCGGCCAACGGCCCAGCCTGCTGGTTGATTTCATTTTGCAGTACCGCCTTAGTCACTAATCGAATCGACGAACGCGTCAACATGCCAGGCAGTTCGTCACGCAACGCACGACGCGCCATGGCATTGAGATCAGCAGCCTGGGCCACAGGCACCGACTGGCCTGCAATCGAAATCTGCTGCAAATCCAGCGCATAAGGGTTAGGCTGAATCACGGGAAAGGCCGTTGCCAAGGTCAACAGACCGTTGTGAGTGGGTACAGGTAACACTATGGATTGAGAACGACGGGCAGGTGCCAGTCCGGTTTCAATCACAAAGAGGACATCCGTTTCCTTAGCCGTCGCCAATCGCCGCTGACGCTCCTCCAAGCCTTCCAGTCCTGCCTGCAGGGTGGTTTCATCCGGCCTCAACTCGATGGCCTGGCGATAACCAGCCGCAGCCAAACTAGGTTCGTTCAGCGTTTCATAGACAAAGCCTGCCAGATAATGGCTCAAGGCATTCTGATAGCCATTCTTCAAACCGATCACAGCTGGGTCATCGAAAATTTCCACTGGGTAACCACTGATCTCCTTCTGCTCCACTTCCACACCCTGCTCCTGCGCTTGCGCCTCGACTTCGGCATTGGCACGTGAGCGCGCTTCCGCTATTAATGCCTCACGCTCATGGGTGCGACGGATATCCACGCGAGCATTCTCCAGGTCGCCCATATTCAACCGATTCATGGCCATGCGAGTCGTGAGCATGACTTTCTCGTAATCCTGGCCCTCATAGTCCCGCATGCCATCGCCAAATAGCGTTGCACTGATCTGAGTCCCCACGGTGGTCAGAGCACCTCGGACTTGATCCTCCCAGGCACGCACCGTGACATCAGCTGTTTCCAGCGCTTGCTGACTTTCTTCATAGCGCGCCGCCACACGCAACAGCTCACCTTTTTCCAGATTCAACAGCAGATCCTCTGCTGCCTCCCCCTGCATCTGGGTTTCAACCCGCAGGATGGCAGAGTCCAGCAAACCAGCAGCCAGATCGTTGGCGCTCTCGCCCACCTTGCTATCATGCGTCGCTGCGCAACCCGCCAACAACCCTGCCGCCACCAGGCATGCTCCGCGTTGCAGAATCATGGTTTTCCCCTTCTTCACTGTTGAACCCGCGACCCGGGCATATCCCCAAGGAAGCCAGACCGACCCGCTGACATTTCCTTGCATTTTTTACGGGTTATAAGAAGAAACTGACACCGCCCACATCCCCCAACTGCAGGATGACGCGCCCCCGAAAATCCTGATAGCTGACCGCCACTAGCCGCATGACTCAGGGACAAGGCACGACTTTGCCCCCCATGACCGCCAACGGCGCTCCGGATTTGCCATAATGGCAGTCTCCCATCCGCCGCCTCAGGCGCTGTTTTCCCTTTCAAGGCAAGTCACATGGCTGTCAACCTCCAGATTCCTCCCGCAGACCAGATCCATCCCGTCGCCGGCGTTGAAATCGGCATCGCCTCCGCCGGTGTCAAGCAGGCGGGCAGTGGCAAGCGCGACCTGACAGTCTTCCGCCTGGCGCCGGGCAGCAGTGTTGCCGGCGTGTTCACGCGCAACCGTTTCCGCGCCGCGCCCGTGCAGGTCTGTGAACACCACCTGGCCAGCGGCGCGGAGATCGCCGCGCTGGTCATCAATACCGGCAACGCCAACGCCGGCACTGGCGCCAGCGGCCTGGCCCATACCGAACAAACCTGCGATGCGCTGGCCGGCCTGCTGGGCCTGGCCCGTGAACAGGTGCTGCCCTTCTCTACCGGCGTCATCCTCGAACCGCTGCCCGTGGACCGCATCATCGCCGCCCTGCCTGCCGCCATCGCGGATTTGGCCCCGGCGCATTGGTTCGAAGCCGCGCACAGCATCATGACCACGGACACGCAGCCGAAAATCCATTCGCGCCAACTGACGCTGGCAGGCAAGACCATCACCATTACCGGCATCAGCAAGGGCGCGGGCATGATCCGCCCCAATATGGCCACCATGCTGGGCTACCTCGCGACCGACGCCGGTATCGCACCTGCCCTGCTGCGTGAACTGGCGCTCGAACTGGCGAACCAATCCTTCAACCGTATTACCGTCGATGGCGATACCTCCACCAACGACTCCTTCATCGTCATCGCGACCGGCAAGAGCGGCGTGCAGATTGACGATGCCAGCCACCCCGCCTATGCGGCGCTGCGCACAGCCCTGACCGACGCTGCGCGCGATCTGGCACAGAAAATCGTGCGCGATGCCGAAGGCGCCACCAAGTTCATGACGATCCATGTGGAAGAAGCCACCAGCACCGAAGAAGCGCTGAAGATCGCCTACTCGGTTGCGCAATCACCGCTGGTCAAGACCGCCTTCTATGCCTCGGACCCCAACCTGGGCCGCATCCTGGCTGCCATCGGCTATGCCGGCGTCGAAGACCTCGACGTCAGCAAGCTGCGCCTGTGGCTGGACGACGTTCTGGTCGCACGCGACGGCGGACGCAACCCTGACTACCAGGAAGCGGACGGCCAGCGCGTCATGCAGCAGGCCGAGATCGTGATCCGCATCGCCCTGGCCCGCGGCCAGGTCAGCGACACGGTCTATACCTGCGACTTCTCGCACGATTACGTTTCCATCAATGCAGACTATCGTTCCTGAGATTTCATGAATTCAACCCAACCCGAAGATCTGGCCCAGTTAATGGCCCAGGCCTCGCGGGTGCTGGCGCGGCTCGAAGCCTGGCTGCCGCCCGCCCCGCCCCCGACAGACTGGTCTGCCCACGCCTACCGCTGGCGCAAACGCGGTGCCAGCGGCTGGCTCGAAGCCGTACCGCGCGTCAGCGCCATCGCGCTGGACGACCTGCGCCATGTCGAACGCCAAAAAACGATCCTGGACCGCAACACCCGTCATTTCGTTGCCGGCAAACCGGCCAACAATGTCTTGATGACAGGTGCGCGCGGCACAGGCAAAAGCTCGCTGGTACGCGCCATGCTGCTGACCTATGCCAGCCAGGGCCTGCGCCTGATCGAAGTCGATAAGGAAGACCTGGGCGACCTGCCGGAAATCATCGACCTGATCGCTACCCGCCCGGAACGCTTCATTGTTTTCAGCGACGACCTCTCCTTCGAGACAGGCGAAGCCGGCTACAAGGCGCTCAAATCCGTGCTGGACGGCTCGATCGCCGCCACCGACGACAAACTGCTGATCTACGCAACTTCCAACCGGCGCCACCTGATGCCGGAGTACCATAGCGAAAATCTGCAGACCACCATGCACGACGACGGTGAGATCCATCCGGGCGAAGCCGTCGAAGAAAAGGTATCCTTGTCGGAACGCTTCGGCCTCTGGCTGTCTTTCCACCCCTTCCGCCAGAACGATTACCTCGATATCGTGGCCCATTGGGTCAAGGAACTGGGCGGCGCAGCAGATGACAGCCTGCCCTGGCGCAAGGAAGCCCTGCAATGGGCCCTGGAGCGCGGCTCACGCTCAGGCCGCGTAGCACGGCAGTTCGCCCGCGACTGGGTGGCACGCCAAGCCTAACGGCCCCGGCCTTGCGGGCGGCAGCGCCGCCCGCGACTCAACCTAGCAACCACGAAACAGAAAGCCCCGAATACCCATGCCTGGAAGAATTCTTGATGTTGCAGTCGGTGTCCTGGTACGCCCGGATGGATGCGTACTCCTCGACCAGCGCCCCGCGGATAAAAGTTGGGCTGGCTGGTGGGAATTGCCCGGCGGCAAAATAGAAGCCGGTGAAACCGTCTTGCAGGCACTGGCCCGGGAATTGCAGGAAGAGCTGGGCATCCATGTGACCCGTTCCTACCCTTGGGTCACCTATATCCACGAATATCCCCATGCCACGGTACGGCTGTCATTCTGCCGCGTGGAGCACTGGGAAGGCGAACCGCGCCCGGAAGAGCGCCAGACGCTGGGCTGGTTCACGCCGCACGATGCGCTGGAGCTGCCGCAATTGCTGCCCGCCGCCTATCCGCCGCTGCGCTGGCTGCAACTGCCCGATGCCTACGGCATTACCGCCATCGGCGGCGCTGCCGGCCTGGAGGCCTATCTGCAGCGCCTGGATCGCGCCTTGTCGCGTGGCCTGAAACTGGTGCAATTCCGTGAACCCGGCTGGACTGACGGCGGACCTGCCGACGCCAGCGCACTGGCTGCGCTGCAGGCCGTCCGCGAGCATTGTCACGCGGCCGGCGCACGAGTTCTGGTCAACAGTGCCCACCCGCTGGAATGGGTGCAACAGGCCGACGGCATACACTTGCGCGCCGCCGACGCACGCGCCACCACGACCCGGCCCGCCCTGCGCCCCTACAATCTGCTAGGCGTATCGGCCCACGACAGCGTCGGACTGGCGCATGCCCGCCGCCTGCAGGCCGATTTCGCCGTACTGGGACCCGTCCTGCCCACCGCCAGCCACCCAGGCAGCCCGGTACTGGAATGGGAAGGCTTCACGCGCCAACTGGCGGACGCCGGCCTGCCGGTTTATGCCATCGGCGGCCAGACGCCTGATACCCTGGAAACAGCGCATCACCATGGGGCCCACGGCATTGCCGGCATCCGCGCCCTGATCCCCACCTGACTTCC
>NZ_CBCSIQ010000021.1:0-70044 GCF_965139615.1 Kerstersia similis | reverse complement strand
CCCCAGGATACCCCCGCCCCCTCATCCGGTTCTACACCGGATGCCGCCCCGGCACGCACTAAGCCGGCCTCTTCCGTACAAAGTCCGCCATAAAAGCCTGCCCAGGCATCAAGCTACGTTAAACTGGCACGCTTTGTTGCGATACGCACCAACCCCTTACTGCATGCGCCAATGGATATCCGACGTACCATCCTGTGGATGATTTTCCTGTTTTCGCTGCTGCTGTTATGGAATAACTGGCAGGTTCACAATGGCAAGTCTTCGCTGTTCGCCCCGTCGAGCACCGAAGCTGCAGCGACCACTCCCAACGCCGCAACGCCGGGCACGCCCGCTGATGCCAGCGTACCGGCCAGTGCCGCGCCGACACCCCCCGCTGCCGCCAGCCTGCCTGGCGCCGCACCGGTAGGTGCCGCAACGGCCGACAGCAAGCCCTTCACCATCGACAATGGCGTGCTGCGCCTGGACTTCGACCTGAACGGCGCGCAAATCGTGCGCGGTGCCTTGTTGAAATTCCAGGACTCCGAAGACGAGACCCGCCCGGAAATGCTGCTGGATAACGTCCAGGGCAATTACTACGTGGTCCAGACCGGAGCCGTCGGCAGCACCAATGGCACCCCGTTCCCCAACCACCTGACGCCGTTCTCGCTGGTCAGCCATACCCAGGCTGCCGACGGTTCGCAGGTCGTGGTGTTCGAAGCTCAGTCAGGCGGCGCCTTGCTGCGCAAGACCTACACGCTGCAGCAGAACCGCTACGACATCCATGTGCGCCATGAAGTGATCAACCAGTCCGAGCAGGCAATCGCCCCCTCGCTCTATCTGCAGATCACCCGCGACGGCAACAATCCGCCCAATACCTCCAGCTTCTACAGCACCTTCACCGGCCCGGCCGTCTATTCCGACGCCGAAAAGTTCCAGAAGGTCAGCTTCTCCGATATCGAGAAGAACAAGGCCAAGTACGAGCGCGAGACCAATAACGGCTGGATCGGCATGGTGCAGCACTACTTCGTCACCGCCTGGGTGCCGCCGCAAGGCACGCTGCGCAAGAACGAACTGGTGCAAATTCAGCCCAACCTGTACGCCGCCCGTACCATCGAATCGCTGGGCGCCATCGCTCCCGGCGCATCCGCCGGCATGGACGCGCAACTGTGGGTCGGCCCGCAGGATCAGAAGGCGCTGTCCGAAGTGGCGCCGGGCCTGGATCTGGTCGTGGACTACGGCTGGCTGACGATCATCGCCAAACCGTTGTTCGTGCTGCTGACCTGGCTGCACAGCCTGCTGCACAACTGGGGCTGGTCCATCGTTGCACTGACGGTGCTGATCAAGCTGCTGTTCTTCCCGCTGGCGTCGGCAAGCTACCGCTCCATGGCCCGCATGAAGAACGTGGCGCCGCGCCTGCAGGCGCTCAAGCAGAAGTACGGCGACGACCGTGCCAAGCTGAACGCCGCCATGATGGAGCTGTACCGCACCGAGAAGATCAACCCGCTGGGCGGTTGCCTGCCCATGGTGGTGCAGATCCCCGTGTTCATCGCCCTCTACTGGGTACTGCTGGCCAGCGTGGAAATGCGTGATGCACCGTGGATTCTGTGGGTGCACAACCTGGCCGCACCGGATCCCTTCTTCATCCTGCCTGCCGTCATGATGATCACCATGTTCGTGCAGATCAAACTGAACCCCACGCCGCCGGATCCCATCCAGGCCAAGGTCATGATGATCATGCCGCTGGTGTTCGGCGGGATGATGTTCTTCTTCCCGGCAGGTCTGGTGCTGTACTGGTGCGTCAACAACGCGCTGTCCATCGCCCAGCAGTGGGTCATTACCCGCAAGATCACTCAGGCCAGCGCCAAAGCGGCCAACAGCTGATCGCATTGCCTGGCGCCCGGTACCTTGAGTTACCGGGCACCCTGAAAAAAACGGGCTGGAGAGAAACTCTCCAGCCCGTTTTTCATGCGGCATCAAGGTGACGTCGGCCTGGTGCCTGGCAGCCGGATGAGCGCCCGTGCTGCCAACGCCCACCCACGACCACAGGCCAGCCTCATCACAACAGCGTCAATACCTGCTCCTGCGGCAGACGCGATTTGGGCAGCTGGGCATTGAAGTCCGTCTCGCTGTGATAACCCAGCGCCACCATGACAACACTGCTATAGCCTTGGGCACGTAACCCGAATTCCTCGTCGATCGTGCGGAAATCGAAACCTTCGATCGGCGTCGCATCCACCCCCAGTGTGGCAGCGCCCAGCAACAAGGCACCCGCCGCCAGATACACCTGTTTTTCCATCCAGTGACGCTCATCCTTCAAATCGTAGCGGTGCAGATTCACATAGGACTGGCGGGATTTGCGCTGATTTTCACGCGCCTCATCGCTGGCAAAGCGGCCATCCTCCTGTTCCTGCCTGAGAATACCGGCCAGATGCGCGTCATCCATGCGCTCCCTGGCACAAAGAATGACCACATGGGAAGCATCGCGAACCTTGCCGGCGTTATAGGCAAAGTTGCCTTCCAAGCGGGCGGCAATGCGGTCGCGGGACTCATCACTTGCCGCCACCACGAAATGCCAGGGCTGGGAATTGACGGAGGAGGGGTTGTAACGCAACAGCGTCAACAGGGCATCCACCACTTCCGGCGGCAACCGCCGCGTGGCGTCATAAGCCTTGGCGGTGTACCGGGTACGCACGGTTTCAGCAAGCGCCTGGGCAGCTTCGGACAACGGCACAGTGGTGGAATCAGTATCAATAGAAGCAGACATCGGCAAACTCCTGGAAGATCCGAAAGTGAGAGGGGGATGGGGCAGCACCCTCCCATCGTAGCGGGCTGCCGGCGCCGGGAAAAGGCCTGGCCACGTTTTAACTGCAAAGGGACGGGTTATATGGCCATCGGTTCCCGTCATGGATGAATTTCGCGCTATCTGTGTTCCATGCTATGTTCACGGACTACGCGACACGGGGTGTCCCTGACCATGACAGGGGCTGAGATGACACCCGTAGAACCTGATCCAGTTCACACTGGCGAAGGGATGTCCAGGCGCATCCGGCCCAGCTGGCCCACGCCCTCGTCCTCTTCGCCCTTTCCGGAGGAGAGGGCCATGCCCCACCACAGCAATACGACTCCCAGCCTCGACCAGCAGATCGTTCTCGTCACGGGCGGCGCACGCGGGTTGGGCGCAGCCATCAGCCAGGCCTTCCTGGCGGCAGGCGCCAAGGTTGTCATCAACTACCACAGCAGCCATGCAGCAGCGGAAACCCTGGCCGCCAGCGCACCGCAGCAAGCCCTGGCGCTGCAGGCCGATGTGCGTGATGCCGCAGCCGTGCGCCAGCTGTTCGAGCGCGCCCAGGCGCATTTCGGCGGCAATATCACCACCGTCGTCAATAATGCCTTGCCCAGCTTCAGCTTCAATGGCGACGCCCGCCCCCATGCGGACCAGCTCACCTGGGAACATTTACAGCAGCAGGCCGAAGGCGCGCTGCGCGGCGCGCTCAATACCATCCAGGCGGCCCTGCCCGGTATGCGGGCCGCCCACTTCGGCCGCATCGTCAATATCGGCACCAATCTCGTACAAAACCCGGTGGTGCCCTACCACGACTACACCGCTGCCAAAGCCGCCTTGCTGGCCTTCACCCGCACCCTGTCGCAAGACCTGGGCCCGGATGGCATCACCGTCAATATGGTATCGGGCGGCTTGCTGCGCACCACTGATGCCTCATCCGCGACACCCGAAGCGGTATTCGACCTGATAGCCGCCAATACGCCGCTGCGTAGTGTCACCGAACCTGCCGAGTTGGCAGATGCCGTCCTCTTCTTCGCTTCGCCCTGGGCGCGCGCCATCACAGGCCAGAATCTGGTGGTCGATGGCGGGCTGGTGAAAAACTGAGGCCGATACGAACCATGATGCACCTGAATCTGTTCATTCTCGGCTGCGGCCACCATCGTGCCGCCTGGCGCCACCCGGCTTCGTCGGTCGAACGTATGGGCGACGTTCGCTATTACGAGGAACTGGCGCAACTGGCCGAACGCGGCAAGCTGGATGCCGTATTCTTCGCCGACGGCCAGGCCGCTGGCAATGTTGCCGATGGCCCTTACTGGTTCCTGGAGCCGTTGACCCTGCTATCGGCCATGAGCCGCGCCACGGAGCGCATCGGCCTGATCAGCACCGTTTCCAGCACCTTCTTCACGCCATTCCATGCGGCCCGCATGGTGGCTTCGCTGGATCATATTTCCAGCGGCCGTATCGGCTGGAACGTCGTCACCTCCATGTTCGACACCGAAGCCCGCAATCACGGCTACGAAGCCATGCCGCCGCATGAATGGCGCTATGAACGCGCGGAGGAATTTGTCGATGCGGTACTGGCCCTGTGGAACTCCTGGGATGCCGACGCCCTGAAATTCGACCGGGCAGGGGACTTTGCCGATGCCGGCAAGGTGCGCCCGATCAAGCATCATGGCAAGCATTTCCTGGTCGATGGCCCGCTGACCGTACCGCCCATGCCGCAACGCCATCCGGTGCTGTTCCAGGCCGGCGCCTCCGACCAGGGGCGGGATCTGGCAGCACGCCGCGCCGAAGCCATTTACGCCGTCGCCTACGACCTGCCCGCCGCACAATCCTATTACCGGGATATCAAACGCCGCGTGCGCGAAGCCGGCCGCACGGAAAATGTGCCCATCATGCCGGGGCTGGTCACCTATGTCGGCGCCACCGAAGCAGAAGCCCGTGCCAAACAGCGCGAGCTGGATGAGCTGCTGCCCAGCGAAGCATCGCTGCGCCAGCTGGAAACCTTCATCTACCAGGATTGCATGAACTGGGAACTGGACGCCCCCGTGCCGCCCTTGCCACCCCTGGAAACCTTCCCAGGCCCCAAAGGCCGTTATGGCACCATCCTGCGCATTATCGAAAAAGAGCAGCCGACCTTGCGCCAGTTGCTCGGCAGGCTGGCCGCAGGCGGTGGCCACTGCACCATGGTCGGTACGCCGGAAAGCATTGCAGATGAAATGGAGCACTGGTTCCGCAACGAAGGGGCCGATGGCTTCAACCTGATGCCTCCGGCGCTGCCAGCCAGCATCGAAGACTTCATTGAACAGGTCGTGCCCGTTCTGCAAAAGCGTGGCCTGTTCCGCAAGGAATATGAAGGAACAACCTTGCGTGACCATCTCGGCCTGGCCAAACCCGCCTGCTGACCTCCGCAGGCCAATCAGGCCCATGGCCATTCCAGTCACTCGGCCGCCATTCATAACAGGCAGATAACGCGGCAGCCCCCGATGCCCCCGGGCTGCCGCGCATCCTTGCTGCACATCCCGCACCGCACACCCTGCACCGGCTTGCTGCGCCGCACTGACAGGGAAGTTGCCCACAACCTTTCCACAACCTGCCCACAGGGTTATCAATCAGTTCCGCACAGGGTACTCCCCAGGCTTATCCACATCCTTGCCTGGCAGGCATCGCCACGCTGTTCCCCTGGCCCATACCAGATCGCCACTGCGGACATCCTGGCGACGTTTCTCTACCGCAGTCGTTGCAGTATCCGCACAGCCGTATCAAATAATGTTGAGATCGTGTCTTATTTTCATGTATCTTAATATGCAGCGTTGGCTTCCTTTTGCGAATACTGCCATGACACCCATTGATTCGCTGCGCCAGCAGACTCTGTCCGACCTCTATCATGCGCACCACGGCTGGCTGATATCCCTGCTGCGGCGCAAACTGGGGCGGGACGGCGATGCTGCAGCCGACCTAGCCCAGGATGCCTTTCTGCGTCTGATGCGGATAGACCTGGCTCCGGTTCTGGCAGCGCCGCGCTCCTATCTCACGGTAGTGGCTGATAACCTGATTGTCAGCCGCCATCGGCGTGCCCGGCTGGAACGCGCCTATCTGGAAGCCCTGGCCGCGCAGCCCGACCAATACGCGCCCTCCGTCGAAACCCGCTGCATTGTGCTGGAAACCCTGGAAGCGCTATGCAATATGGTGGAAAGCTTCGACCCCCGCACCCGGCGCATTTTCCTCCTGGCCCAACTTGAAGGCCTGAGCTACCCGGAAATCGCTGAACGGCTGGGTGTGCACCTCAGCGCCGTCAAACGCGACATGAGCAAAGCCTATCTGCAGTGCTACCGCATCGCCTACGGAATCTGAGCCATGCGAGCCTCTCTCAGCCTTGATGCGCCATCCCGCCAACCTGACGAAAACGTAGTTTCCGCCGCCATTGAATGGCTGATTCGCCTGCGTTGCGAAGAAGGCGCCGACCTGCGCGCGGCCTGTCAGCGCTGGCGTGCGCAACATCCCGACCACGAACTGGCCTGGCAGCGCATCACGGCACTGGACTCCGACTTCAGCAAACGCCGCCAGCAACTCGACGGCATGGCGGCAAGCAATGCCGTCGAACAAGTCTTGCGCAGCGACAGCCGCCGCCGGGCCTTGAAAAAAGGAGGCCTGGGGCTATCCTGTTTACTGCTGCTGGCTGCCTGGCAACGCAAACCGCTGGAAGCCCAGTGGCATATCATGCAGGCGGATCTGCGCACCAGCACCGGCGAACAACGGTCACTCACGCTGCCGGACGGCACCCGGCTGCTGCTCAACACCGACACTGCGCTGGACATCCGCTATGACGACACCATGCGGGCCCTGGTTCTGCACCAGGGGGAAATCCATATCGCCACGGCGCAAGACCCGCAGCAGCGTCCCTTTGCCGTATTGACGGCACAAGGCCGCATCACTCCCATCGGCACCCGCTTCACAGTTCGCAACGACAACACCGCCGCACCCACCACAGTTCAAGTACTGGCCGGCGCCGTCAACCTGTACCCGGCCGAGCGGCCCGACACCCCATTGCGCCTGGATGCCGGGCAGGGCAGCAGCTTCGACCGCCTGGGGGCCGCCACACCCACCGCCCTGCCTGCCACCGCTGCCGCCTGGGTCGATGGCATACTGGCTGCCGACAACATGCGACTGGATGCCTTTCTCGAAGAACTCGGCCGCTACCGCAAGGGCTGGTTGCGATGTCATCCCGACGTCGCGGCGCTACGGCTGACGGGTACCTTTCCCGTGCAGGACACCGAACGCATCCTGGCCAGCCTGCCGCGCTTCTTGCCGGTGCAAATCCAGCGTAAAAGCCGATACTGGATTAACGTCGCACCACGTGGCTGACCCTGACCTCGGCTTCCCCCCGTACCCATAAGCCCCCTATGTCTATAGGCTGCCGACCCGCAGCCATCAGGCTGACCGCGCACAGGCCGCATGCCTCCCTCTGCAGCCACGGCATGCCAGCCCCCCCTCGCCGCAAGCCGGGCACTTAGCACTTGAACAGGAATTTGTAACAACAGCGAACCAGATCCATTCTCAAGCGTTATGTCATAGGAAAGCGGCAGATTCCTGACCTGGAATACGCGCCGTGCCTTATTGCTTGAGAAACTGTTCATGCCTGTACGCCGTTTCCGTTGTGTTCCCGCGCCTCTGGCAGCCCGCCTGCCCGTAACGCGCACCGTATTGTGCTGCGCCTTGCTGGGCATGATGGCGCCGCCCTTGTGGCCAGCCAGTACCGCCCATGCTGCCACGGCAACAGCTGCCATGCCGGCCGACGCCGCCCGGATCGACTACGCCATTCCTGCCGGCCCCTTGAGCCAGGCGCTCATCCTGTTCGGTCGCACCTCGGGCAGCCTGGTGACGGTAGATCCGGCCCTGACGGCCGGCGAACAAAGCCGTGGCGTACGCGGCAACTATCGTCCGGCAGAAGCGCTGACACTGCTGCTGGCCGGCACCCGCCTGGAAGCCGTTGCGACGCCTGAAGGCGGCTGGCGCCTGCGTGCCCGCCCTGAAAACAATAGCCGTGGCGTGGCCGAACTCAGCAGCGTGGAAGTCATCGGCCAGGCGCAGGACGCCAAGGACATGCCTTACCAAAGCGCCTTGTCAGCCAGCGTCCTCACCCGTGACGACATCGAACGCTTCCGTGGCACCTCCGTCGGCGACATCTTCCAGGGTGTACCCGGCGTGCTGGTCGGCGAAAACCGCAACTCCGGCGGCCTGGACATCAACATCCGTGGCATGCAGGGGCAGGGACGGGTACCCATCCTCGTCGATGGCGCGCGCCAGGAAACCACCGTCAACCGCGGCTACTCGGGCGTCATCTCGCGCAGCTATGTTGACCCCGACCTGATCGGTGGCATCACCATCGAAAAAGGCCCGGTCATGAGCGCACAGGGCACAGGTGCCACCGGCGGCCTGGTCACCATGCGCACCCTGGACGCCGCCGACATCGTCAAGGACGGCGAAAGCTTCGGCATTCGGGTGCGGGGGCAGGCAATAGGTAACAATAATGGGTCTGCTGTCGAACCAGGAACACCAGCGGGGCTATTCACCGGCAATTTTCACGGCGCTAAGCCGGTTTATCGCACAGATTGCGTGAACCCCACGATTTGCAGTGGGGAATATGCACTGCCCACCGAATGGGGTAATCCGGAAAACTTTGACCGGCCAGGGCCGCTCCATCCCAAAAGCTGGGCAGGCAGCCTTGCACTCGCCCAGCGGCTGGACCATATCGACCTGATTGCTGCGTACTCCCAACGCCACCAAGGCAACTATTTTGCGGGCACACATGGCCCCAGCGCCTGGATGGATCTTTCCGACACCAAGAGACGGGGTACGTTCTATACCGAGGTTTACCCAAAAATCCAGGGGGCTACCCGCTTCGAAGCGGGAGAGCGTATTCCTGGCACCAACTACGAAAGCAAGTCGGGGCTGCTGAAAGCCAAAGTTTATCTGCCTGCCGATCAGGACCTTGAGTTGAGCTGGTTGCGGTACAGCAGTGTGTATAGCGAACTCATGCCCGGCAACCTTTTCCGTCTGGAAAACATCATACCGATCACACAACCTCGCAATAGCGATGTTGTCGCCAACACCCTTACCAGCCGCTACCGCTGGGTGCCCGCAGACAACAACTGGTTTGATCTGCGCGCCAATCTCTGGCACACGCGCACCAAGGCAACGAACAACAGTCCGAGCACCACAGAAGTCGATCTGTACAACAACGAACGGGAAACCTATAAACGCACAGGCCTGGATCTGAGTAATACCTCATCCTTCTCTTGGGGTTGGCTCGGCGAAAGCCAGTTGCGCTACGGTATCGCCACCCAGTGGGAAGACGTACACACGACAGCCTTGACGGAAGACTTCCGTGGACTGGCCGGACGCAATGGAGACCGCCGCGAATACAGCGCCTTCATTGCCTGGCAATACAAACCCGTCTCCAGCATCACCCTGGACGCGGGGCTTCGATATAGCCGATTCAAATCCAATGATGACAAACCTATCCAGGTTTACAGCCCGAACAATCCCTATTGCGTGGATGCCGACGGCGACGGGCGATGCGATCCTATCGACAACAGCAACCGCTCAAGCGGCAGTACGCCAATCGTCAGTCTGACTTGGGAGCCACTGACTGGCCTGCAACTCTACGGCCGCTACGCAAAAGCCATGCGTATGCCGAGCTTGTTTGAAAGCACCAGCGGTTTCTCGTTCGAATCCGTCCCAGACATCCCCTTGAAGCCGGAACGGGCGACCAACAAGGAAATCGGCCTGAACTTCCTCGCCAGTGGCCTGCTCACCAGTACCGACCGCCTGCGTCTCAAGACAGCCTATTTCCGTAATTACACAAAAGACTACCTGACCCGTACCAACAAGAATGTCTGGGAGTTCGGAAATGACGCTGGCTCAATGGTCATGCGCAATATTGAAGGCGCCAGATTTCATGGTATGGAAATTTCCGGCGACTATGACGCTGGCGTGATCTTCACTGCATTCGGAGCGACCAAATACAACAAGATAGAAATCTGCCACCGAGGCAGCTACCGCGTGAATATCTGCAATGACTATGGCATTGCCGGCAGCTATCTGAACAATATGGTTCCACCAAAATGGAATGCCAGCTTCACGTTGGGAACGCGGTTGTTCGATCAAAAACTGACGCTGGGTGCTCGTGGCACCTTCATGGGACAACGCACCAACGCACCTGAATTCAATGACGATACCGCGCATGGCTTCTTGAAAATCATCCCTTGGCATTCATACAAAGTCTTTGATTTCTTCGCCAACTACAAAGTCAATGAAACCGTATCCATTGACTTCAATATCGACAACTTCACCGACAGGTTTTACCTGGATGCCTTGGGGCTGGGGCTGATTCCTGCTCCTGGCCGGACTGCCAGGTTAGGCATCACGCTGCAAATGTAAGCCTTGGTGGACATGAATATTTTCTTAAGAATCACCTCCCACAATCATTTTTCCGAGAATTTCCATTCTGAGCATTATTGCGCAGCGTCAGACTGACACGCTTTCAAAGGACAGAACTCAATGACATTCATACCGATTAAAAAACTGTTGGCTGCCTTGACGGGCACCACAGCCATGCTGTTGGCCGCATGCGGCGGCGGGGGCAGTGATGGTAGCGATGACAACAACACGGCACAAAAACCCAGCGCCGTCATCAAGGCAGACGCAACCACCGTCTCTATGGGTACCACCGTCGCCCTGGATGGCAGCGCCAGCACATCTCCCAACAACGGCACGCTGAACTATCAATGGGCATTGTTGAGCAAACCAACCGGCAGCCATGCTGATCTTTCCGGTCAAAGCTCCGCTACAAGCTCTTTTCTCGCCGATCAACCTGGAGAGTACAAAGCATCGCTGATCGTTAACGACGGCACGGCGGGCAGTGATGCCGCCAACCTGACAATTACCGCAACCAACCCTAACCCGGTAGCCATCATTGATCCGGCGGAGCAAACCGTTCTGCAAGGCAGCGTCGTCCGGCTCAATGGCGAGAAAAGTTTGGCGCCGCACGGAGAGAACCACAACGGACTCCAGTATCAGTGGACGATCGTTGAACAGCCTCAGGGTACGCCTCAAACCATACTGAGCAATCCGAATAGCCGGGAAACAAGTTTTTTTGCTGAGAAAAATGGGGCGTATCGTGTCAGTCTGACCGCGACTCACGGACAGAAAACCAGCACCACGGCCGAAACACTGATCAAAGTCAATAATGGCAATAGTGCACCGGTTGCCGCGATAAATGTACCCAAGACTGCATTCATTGGGGACACGGTAACCCTGGATGGCAGCGGTAGTCATGACCCGGATGGGGATGAGCTGAAATATCATTGGATCATCCCTAAAACGGTAGATAATATTACTGGCAGCCCTTGGCCCGCCGGATCAACGGCAAAGATCCTGAGTGCAAACAAAGCTATTGCCCAATTTTCCCCTGATGTAGCCGGCACTTATCACATTGTCTTTTATGTGTATGACGGCAGTGTCATGTCAAGCAAAGAAGCAAGCATAAAAGTTTCAAAGCGGCCTGGAGATACAACTAACCATGCTCCTGTTGCCCGTATCAGCATTAGCAACCCCCACGAATGCGAAGAAGGCGGCCCATATCCAAATTACCAGATATGCGCCGTGGGAAATAATTCCTATGATATCGACGGCGATCCGCTAACGTATCGCTGGCGCTATTGGAATACTGCCACTCCTGGAGATATCCTCCTCAGCACAGATCCGACAATTTATATTTCGTCTGCTTCGCAAAGCACATGGGAAATCGAATTGCAAGTCAATGACGGCAAGCTGGATAGCGCAGTGGACAGCAAGACACTGATAATCAAACCTGCTGCCAATGTCGCACCGGAAGCTATCGCTCAGACCGAGTTCAGCAAAATATTGATCAATGACACAGCCGAACTGGACGGCAGCCAAAGCAGTGACAAGAATGGGGATCAGATGACTTATCTCTGGACCTTGGCACTCAAACCCGATGGCAGCACGGCTGAGATACAGGATAAAGACAAGAAATTTGCCAAACTCAAGACAGATAAGCCCGGGCTTTATATTGCTGACCTGCAGGTGTCCGACGGCAAACTAAATTCCAAAGAAACCCGTGATTCCCGCATCAGCATCTTCGCCAAGGCAAAGAACCATGCCCCTATCATCACGCAATGGGGTATCGGTGCTGACGGTACCACTACGACAGGAGGTACGCCGATTGCAGATGGCCAAGCCGTTCTGCTGGTAAACGACGCGAAGGTCATCAGTGCAGTGTTCCATGCCGTGGACCCGGACAATGACAGTCCGCTGATGGGACTGGCCACTGTGACTAAAAGTCCAGAGGGAAGCAAAATGTTGTTATCGCATATCAGTCGCACCCAGCCTATCAACGGTATGGTTGACTTCGGCAACCATACCGAATTCATTGCAGACAAGCCGGGGGACTATGAAATGGAATTTGTTGTCAGTGATGACATTGATAACAGTGAAACCGTGCGTCTTGCCTTCCAGGCGGTGGCCAATAAAAGCAGCTACCCCAGTCTATTGCTAGAACGCCTGATCATGCGCTTCGGCATAAAAGAAACTCAAATATTTTTCCCACAAAAGTTTAATCGCGACCTGGCACAACTCCTTACCCAGTCCAGCTCATTGGATAACTATCGGCTGACAGCGGTTGACCAGGACTACACCATCACAGATGTCGTCAACCAGTCAAACACCAGCGGTTTGCAAGCCAAACTCATGGGAATCGAAGAAGGGTTGATTATCAAAAAAGGCGATAGCCTGGATTTCAGCCTGGTGCGTCCAACACTGGATAATGAGCCAGCCATTATTGCCGCCCTGCGTAGCAGCAATACCACCGAACGCGATGCACAACTTGCCATCCTGAAAGAATACAAATTCTCTACCTCTTTCAAGATCAAGGAACGTGCAGGATTTGAGTTCCGGATAGGCATCAATCAGTAAGTATCCATGGCGGGCTTGCTGCACAGGCAAGCCCGCTAAACACCCGATCATCTTCTAACCCGTCAACGAATCATACTCATGGAACAACGAACTTCCTGTAGCCCTTGCTGGCACCACGCTATGTAAAGCGCTGCGCCTTTATCGACCGGTAAAGGCAGATGAGGTATGCCTGTGGATCGCACAGGCTTTTCATTCAGGAGCAGTTCATGAAGCATGTCATTCTTGCTAGTGCATTGATCGCCATCTTTGGTGCCGCCCAGGCACAAACGGTTCCCCCATTCAACAGCGTCGGCAACACGACCAGCGACCTGCCTGACAACCAGGCCCCCTTGCGCGTCGGCGGCGCTACCTTGACGGGCTTCCACGGCCCACTGGATGCGCCTGGGATTGGCTTCAATGATTCATCTCGCCCTGATGGTTATTACATCATCAGCCTGCAAAGCATCAATAATTTCAGCGCCAACGGCAGCGTTTCCTCTGCCGGCAAGATATTCAATCAGTACCGGCTGAATGGCTATGCACACGCTGGCAATCCGCCTACAGGTCCCGCCATCTCAACCAACTTCAATTGGGGCAAGGTCAATGCCTCGGCCAGGCAGGTGTACTACGGGATTGCCACCGATCATGCAGACAGCAAGCCCACGCGCGTTGACACGGCCTTCGAGGTAGGTGACAACATCGGCTTCGTCGTGCCAGTGGCGAAGACGGAGTACGCGGCGGCAGGCTTTGTCGCATTGGCTTCGCGCGCAGCATCCGTTGCGCCCACCACGCTGACGGGTACGCTGACCCTGGAAGCCAACTACCAAAGCCTGCACGGAGAACTCGCTAGGACTGACGGCACGGGTGGCCTGGAAATCAGTGCAAACAATATCAATGCCACCGCTGGTACATTCGACGGCACTTCCCACTATACCAATACAGCACTGGGCTACATCATCGACGGTACGACCAAGGGCCACTTCTATAGCTCGGGCGATACCAGCTCCCTGGCTGGCGTGGCCAGCGGCAGCAACAGCGCCGACAGCTTCGTTGCCTCCTTCGGTGCCACGAAGAAGTAAGCAGACTGCGTAACTGACCTGTCAGTCTTTACGCAATAGCCCCTTCAAGCACAGCGGATGTGCTTTCCCGGAACCTGTTCATGCGGACAGGTTCCGTTTCTGCTTTACAACCCGGCCCGCCCATGTCCTATCTTTCCGTTACCCGAGTCATGGTTTTTTGCTGCCTGTCTTACTGCGTTAGCACCTACGCACAACAAGATACCAGCGACCGGCTTTGGATGCAGTCCGAACAGAATTCTCAACGCTTGCAACAACAGCTGCTGCCTGACGACACAGACTCTCAGGCCAGCGAAGCCTACCAGGCGGCCATAGATGCCATGACACTGACCCCCGAAGGTCGTCTGCAACGATTGACGCTTGAAATACTCAAAGCGGTTAATCACAAGGACTGGTTCGGCGCCAGCAGGTTATTGAGCCAGTACGCCAGAGTACCCCACCATGACCCGGCATTATTTGACTTTGTCTCAGCCAGCCGGCTTGCAGCCAGCGGCGACTACAACCACGCCGTCGATCAATACCGCAAAGTCCTGGAAACCAACCCTTATTTTTCCAGAGGCAGTCTGGACCTGGGGCGAGTCCTGTACACGGACAATCGGCTGCACGATGCCGGCATCGTATTCCGCCAACTAAAAACGCAGGCGCACCCCGATGACATCCGACAATATATCGACCAGTACACCAAGGCCATAGAGGAACGTCAGCAACTGCACGTATCGCTATCTGCCTCATGGGTGCACGAAGATAACCTGAATCAGGCTTCTACTTACGTTGACTCTTGCGCCATGATTTTTGACGGCGCTTGTCACACGAATATCCCCGTCGCAAAAAAAGGGGACAGTGGTCTCTACTATGAAGCCAGTGCGGACAAGCTCTGGTCCCTCGCCGGACACCATAACATTTTGTTCCGCAGCATCAACTACGGCAACCATTACTACCATGAGAACAGCTACGACAATTTCGTGTCCACCAACTATCTGGGTTATCAGTTCAATTCAGCGCGTAATCAAATCCAGGTGTTGCCGTCTTTTGAGTACGACAACGAAGGAGGTCATAAGGCGTACCATGCATTCGGCATGCGTACGAGCTTCCGCCGCCAACTCACGCCTCGCGCACTGGCAGAATTGAGCTACGAATACAAGAACAGACACTTTTCCCACAACTTCTCTTATCTTCAGGGGAACTATCAAGGTATTTCGTTGTTCGGTGTGTATTGGCTGCACCCCAGCACACAACTGTACGGCAATCTGATGTGGCGTGATAACGATGCAAAACAAAAGGTTTTTGCCTATCGTGAAAAAATTGCGCGCGTTGGTATTTTCAAATCTTTTCAGAACCAGATAACGCTCAATATCGCCTATACCTTCCGGCACAAAGAAGCAGAAAGTTCGAATGCTTTCTTCGGTGGGCGGCGTCAGCGGGACAATGAAAATGGTATTTACGTCGGACTCACCGCCCCCTACCTTTCCTGGCACGGACTGACGCCCACTTTCAGCTATGAGTACCGGAAAAACCGTAGCACGATCCCGCATGCCTACACATTTGAAAAAAGCCGCACAATGCTAGGCGTCTCCAAAATCTTCTGATCAAGCGCGATCTACACGATAGCCACACAGAATACTCACAGGCCATACAGAATCTATACACAGGGTTATACACAAGCGTTCCTTGTCCCAAACACACCTAGCCTATCACCCCAACTTCACCACCTTCCCCGTCGCTGCCGCCTGAATGATCGCTTCGGTCACGCGCAGGTTCTGCACGCCGTCGCGCACCGTCACCAATGGCTCGGCTTCGCCGCGCACCACGGCCGCGAAGTGGGCAAGCTGGAAGTCAATGGGGTCGCCACGGCGGACGGCTTCTTCGGAGACGTCAAACGGTTTCCACCACGACCGGTCGGCTTCGCGCGCATAGGTTTTCATGCGCATGGTGGGCACGGCCAGCGAACCCATGGTGCCGGCCAGGGTGTAGCAGTCTTCATCACCATAGGTGGAGTAGGCCGGGTTTTCCTGGCTGGTCTGTTCCCAGCTGCGGGCACTGGCAGCCGTGTCCGACAACATGAACACACCCAGCACGCCGTTGGCAAAGCGCAGGTTGATGGCCGCCGTGTCTTCCACTGCGAAGCCGCGTACCGCGTTCGATGCGAAGGCCTGCACGGCAATGATTTCGCCGCACAGCATGCGCAGATTGTGCACTTCGTGGATCATGTTCAGTAGCACCGGCCCGGCGCCGGGCGCCTTGCGCCAGGGTGCGCTTTCGTAATATTCGTCGGGCTTGAAGAACTGCGCGCTGCCCATGACGGAAACCAGGCGGCCCAGGCGGCCGGACTGCACGATTTCACGCGCCTGCGCCATGATCGGGCTGTGCGTGCGATGGTGGCCGACCAGCACCTTGGCGCCTTCGGCTTGCACCCGCTGCATCAGGGCTTCGCCTTCTTCCACGGTGGCGGTCACCGGCTTTTCCAATAGGATGGGCAGGCCAGCGTCCAGGCACTCATTGGCATGCGCCAGGTGCAACTGGTTGGGGGTAGCCAGGATGACGCCATCCGGCCTTGCCTGCGCCAGCATGTCTTCCAGCGATGCGAACCAGCGCGCCCCCGCCATGTTCGCGAGTTCCTGCGCAGCAGGGGCTGGGTCGATCACAGCCGCCAATTCGCAATCCGCATTGCGCCGGATGCTATCCATATGTGCCTGGCCGATATAGCCAGCGCCAGCGACTGCAATACGGGTCTTGCTCATTACACACTGCTCCTGTTGCTCGGGTTCCTTAGCCTGGTGCCGTACCTGGGGTAACGACACTCGCAGAAGTGTAAAGGCATGGCATCGCAACACCATCTACGCAGCATGAATCCGGATATCACACTGCATTGATAATTCAACCATGAAGCACGCTGGCACCAAGACTGAAGCTGCTGCACCGAGCCGCCTGCATGCCGCTCGGATTTGCCAGGCACCAGACAGTCCATGAGGGCTGCCTGGTGCCTGGGTTCAACCAAGGGGAGTTTCACCGGGCGGACTTTGCGCATTTTCCGCCAGCCGGTTCCGGCGCAGACTGTTCCCTGTTTTCGTTTCATCGAAGCCACAGGATCAGGCATGGTTTTTCCACACACTCCCTCGGGCTTTTCTGAATTGCCGGTCTCTGCACACACCGTTTCTGGAAATGCAGGCTACCGCCCATCCCCCAACGCACCGGCCTGGCGCTGAACAATGATCTCGTGTTCAAGATGCTGTTCTCGCGCCGGCTTGATTTGCTCTCCGACCTGATCAATGCGGTGCGCTACCACGCAGCGCCCATCCGGGTCGTGGAGGTGCTCAACCCGTCCATCCTGCCGGAAGACCTGGAAGGCAAGCAGATCGTGCTCGATATCCTGGCGCAGGACGCAAACGGCCACCGCTTCATGGTTGAAATGCAGTTGAGACGCTACCTGCACTGGCCCGAACGCAACGTCTATTATCTGGCGCGCAATCTTTCCGACCAGCTTCAGCATGGCCGCGACTACCGTCACTTGCGGCCCGCCATCGGTATCAGCCTGCTGGACCATGAACTGTTCCCTGACTACCCGCAACAGGCCGACTGGCACTTCACACTGCGCGATACCCGTCACCCTGGTGTGCAGTTGGGCCAGGCCATGCAAGTGCATATAATCGAATTGCCCAAGGCAGAACGGCTGCACGGCTATCCCTCAGCACTGCCCGATTGGGTTGCCTGCCTGCGCCATAACCTGGATGACGACCGCATGAGCCAGATTACCCATCCTCCCGTGCAGGATGCCTTGAAGCACCTGCAGGGCATGTACTCCGACGAAGCCTTGCGCCTGGCTGCCGAACGCCGCGAACTTGCGCTGATTGATGAACAGGATGCACTGGATTATGCGCGCCTGGAAGGCGAGGGGATCGGCCTGCACAAAGGTGAGCGCATCGGCTTGCATAAAGGCCAGGCCCTCATGCTGAAACGCCTGCTCGAACGACGCTTCGGCCCGTTGCACAAGCATGCCCTGGCCAGGCTGGAAACTGCCAGCGCAACCGAGATCGAACGCTGGTCTGATCAAGTGCTGGATGCCCCATCCCTGGAAATGCTCTTCCAATAAACACAAGAACGCCTATCATTCATTGACAAATCCCCCCTGGCCCTCTACGCTTGCCAGCGTTCCTGGGGGGGCCCACTCAATGGGCTGAGATTCCGCTGTATCGCGGTGACCCTTAGAACCTGATCCGGATCATGCCGGCGAAGGGAAGGGAGTCTGCCCACGCGCGCGCCTGTCCGCTTCTTCAACCCATGGTTGCGCGCCGGGTTGCTGTGCCTTTCCGGTACACGCCTGTTCCCCTTTTTGCGCGCAGCCAGATTTTGCGGCCATCCTGAAGGATCGCCGCAGGAGATGCGCTGTCATGCTCACTGAAAACGCCACCCTGGCCTGGCTGCTGGGTTTCTCGGCGCTCTATGCGCTGGCCGGTGTGGTTTATGCCCGCCGCCAACGCGATAACCTGGAAGACTTCATCGTCGCTCGCAACAGCCAGGGTTCCTTTGCCACCATCCTGACGCTGATGGCCTCCTCGCTGGGCGCCTGGATTCTGTTCTCGCCCCCGCAAGCTGCCACCTGGGGGGGCCTGGCCGCAGTGATCGGCTATGCCCTGGGCTCGATGTCCCCACGACTGATCATGATTCCGCTGGGCCAGCGCATGCGTGAACTCAGCCCGCGCGGCCACACGCTGACCGAGTTCCTGATCGTACGCTATGGCCGTCCGATGTACGTGCTGACGCTGTTGATCATGCTGTTCTATATGTTCATCTCGCTGACGGCGGAAATCACGGCCATCGCCAAGCTGGTCACGCTGCTCGCCCCCATCCCGCTGTGGGTCACTGCGGCCATCGTCATGGGCTTCACGCTGCTCTATACGGCCTATGGCGGCTTGCGCGCCTCCATCTTTACCGACAAGGTGCAGATCGTCATCATCGTGCCGCTGTTGCTGGTCATGCTGTGGCTGGGATGGAAGGCTACCGGCGGCATCAGCGCCACGGCCGAGATACTGCGCCAGCAGGCGCCGCAACTGCTGGATCTGACCAACGCCACCGGCCTCAAGGCGGGCGTCACGTTCTTCGTCGCCATCCTGCTCACCGGCATCTTCCACCAGGGCAACTGGCAGCGTGTTTATTCTGCCAAGGATATCCCGTCTATGCGGCGCGGTTTCCTGCTGGGCGGCGTGCTGGTGGTGCCCTTCATTTTCGTGATGGGCCTGTTCGGCCTGGCCTTCGTCGCCTATCACCCCCAGGGCGATAGTTCGATCGCGCTCTTCACCATCATCATGCCGGATGTGCCGCTCTGGTTCGCCATTGCGCTCATCCCGCTGGGGCTGGCGCTGGTCATGAGCAGCGCCGATACCGTGATCAGCGCGGTCTCCAGCATCATTGCCGTGGATGTCAAACGCCTGGCCCCCCATACCAGCACGACCACGCTGCTGCGCCTGGCGCGCTGGCTCATCATGCTGCTGGCCATTCCCGTGATGATTGTCTCGGCGCAAGGCTATAGCGTGCTGTACCTGTTCCTGCTGGCAGACCTGCTGTGCGCCGCCGCCGCTTTCCCGGTGTTCTACGGCCTCTACAGCCGCCGCCACGACGGCCGCACCGCCACGCTGGGCACCCTGGCCGGCCTGGCAGCTGGCCTGACCTATTTCCCGTCCCCCACGGGCAACATGAATACCCTGCTGGAATCCTTCCTGCTGGCCGCGCTGGTGCCGGTTGCCGTGGTCTGGGTGCTGCAGTTCGTGCTGCCGAAGCGGCAGGAGTTCAAGCTGGAAGAGTTGCATCTGGCGGTGCAGCGACTGGATCAGGATTGATACGCCTCCGGATCCCGCCTCCTGGCTGCCAGTCAGAATCGCCACGGCAATGAAAAACCGCCTGGAGGGATAGCCCTCCAGGCGGTTTCAGACTCACTCTGCAAGCCGTCGTACGGCCCTCGTTCAGTTCTTCTGCGCTGCCTTGAAGATGGTGAATCCATCCGTCGCAGCAGCCAGCAAGCGAACCTCCTTGGCTACCTTCTTGCCGCCAACAGTCGTCACGCTATCGACGATCAGGACACCATTCTGTTTCAAGTGAGACACATAGGCGCAACTGCCGGAAATCACATCGGTATAACTCAGCCCATAGACACCGAACATATTCGATGCCCGATCTGAGGGCAGGTTATCCAGCAATGCTTCCGCCTTGCAGCCCTGGGTGGCGTCCCCAACAATGCGGTAGTTGCCGGTACCGACCGGATTGTTGTCCGTGTCCACCGTCATGACTTCCTCTACGGTCAGGGATTTCAGCACCGGACGGTTGCCAAAAGACAGCCAACCGCCTTCGCCGCTATAGCTCCCGCCATTCAGCACGGCCTGGAACAATTCCGTGCCGGTTTCCGGCGGCGGTTTCACAAAGTTCATCTCCGTCGCGGTCGGCAGGCCACGAATGGCCGTCGATGAGAAATTATTGGAGGGATCATCGTACAGGCCACGCAGCTTGATGGTATCCCCGACGTTTTCCCGACGTAGCGTGCCTGCGAAATGGATACCGCTATAAATGGTATCGCTGTAGCGACGCCAGAACAGCGCGTCATTGGCGTAGAACTGGCCGCTGCTGCCTTCCATCCCCAGGCGCGTGATGCTGTAGAGCACATCGCCATCGCCATTGCCCCGGTACATCAGGTATTCATGGTTAGGCAAGACCACCATATTCACGACCTGGCCGGTAAACGGATCCGTACCTGTCCACGAACCGATCGGATTGTTCTCCGCACTCGCCGTATTATTGGCAAACGTATTGTAGGTACGCGGAATAGAAGTATTGTTTGCCTGCGGCAGGTAGCTGCCGTCCAGAATATAGGTATTGATGTTGCCCAGGCGCGTCGCCAGCCAGATACCGGATTTCTGATAGCTGTCGTCATAACGCACAATTGCCGTACCCGTCAGCACATTCCCGGTCTGTTCGCAGGTATTGCTGGTCGTGGAGCCGAAGTCGTTGTAAAGCGTCATCGTGACGGAATAGAACGGACTGGTCGAGCCGGAGTTGGCGGCGTCGCTGCGCGGCGTCACCGTGCCATAGAAACGGCAGTTACCGCTGCGGCCACTCAGACGTCCGGCCCAATCCACATACAGTGCCCAGCCACCGCCATCCGCCGTGTCGCCTCGATAGGCTCCCTGGATACCGTTGGCGATGAACAGGTTCGAATCCTGGCTGGACAACAAGCCGTTGTACTCCATGCCGAAGGTAATGAACGTCGAAGCAGAATAGGGCGAAGTAAAGCGCCCATCCATCGTGCCGGTTTCGGTATTCCAGGTGGCCGTGGTGCGGCCAGAGACCGTGGCCGTGACCGATGCAATGGAGCGGAATGCGCCTGTTCCCGTCGAAACGGCAGGACGCATGTAATACGTCGCATTGCTGGCGGAGAACCTGGCACCGGATTGAGTCCAGTTGCCGTACAGGCCGTCATAACCGGTTTCGTCGGTACCGCCACGGGCAAAGAAGAAGTTCCCACTGCTGCCCGTCACGCCCGCATTACCTGGGTCAACGATGCCGAACATCGTCTGTCCATCACCGCTTTTCCCCGACCAGACACCTGCCGGATACTGCCGCGTCGTTGAAATAGGCCCTTCACCGATATCGCTGTCATCGCCATCGCCGCCGCCACAAGCAGTCAGCGCCAAGGCGCAAAGAGATAGGGCGGCACTTCGGCTTGCTGCCATACGGAAAATTTCCAGTCCGCTCACATTGACTCCAGATTTTGCTGTCCCGCCGTTCGGATACATAAACAACGGCGGGATCTAGTGTTCACAAAAAAACAAACTACCCATTTCAACGACTAAGGCCCTCAATCGCTATAAATCGACCGGAGCTGCTGAACTGGCATGGCCAGGGGACGGCTTTGCGGTTCGAAGGCATAACGCAGATACAAACCGCCAGTGAATTGACGGTAATCCTTGGCATTATCCAAGCCCAGGTGACCGCCAAAGAACAACTGCGGTGCCACCTGATACTCCATGGCGCCAGAGAAGTTGTAGCCCACGCCAGTCTTGGATTGACCCGCGTAACGTGCCCTGGCGGCATCATCATTCAGATCCGCCAGCGACGCCATGTTCTGCGCCGCCTCATACGCCGCCATTTGCCGCGAGCTGCTGGTCGGGAAATAGTTGGCGGGGTCTTCCTTGAAGTGCTGCAACCCGATACTACCGGCAACACGGTAGCTGAGGCGCTCCTTACGCTGCGACCAGTCTATCGGCACAGACACCGACACAAAATTCTGCGGACTGAAATAACCGCCATGGCCATAGGTGAAGAAACGCCTGTTCTTGCCATAGCCCATGCCAGTCACGTTCACCCCTGTGGTCAGACGGGCATCTTCCTCATCCATCAAATGCACGTACATGCCACCGCCACCTTCGATACGCGTGTTGCTCGCAACATTGTGGCCAGTCAGATAATGGTAGGACCCATAACCATAGAAACCATAGCCTGGCTCGGGTTCATAGGTCAGGTCAACCCGCCCGCCGGTGGCCACGACACCGCCCCATTTATCTCCGGTACGCTCATCCTTGGTGCCGGCGTAGGACAGTACGCTATCCGTGACCGGACGGCGCGACGCCGTGGCCTTATAGGCGAACTCGTCGCCCAGCGGCCCCTGGATCGACACGCCGCCGACGATATTGTTTTCCTGAAAGCCCAACGGGGTCGTCCCGACATCCGCCCGTAGATAATCGTTCTCGTACTTCAGCGCCAGACCCACGCCCTCTTGGCTCTGTGAACCGGGCGAGACCGGCCGGCCGCCGGATTCTGCGATCAGATAGGATTCGTAAGCGGCTTGCGGGCCGCCGCCAAACCGGCTGCTGGCGTCGTAGGTGGCCAGGCTGCGCGCGGTTTCCGGTGTTCCGGCGTCTATGCTGACCATCATTGCATGGACGGAAATCTTGCCGTCGCCCAAAGGCATGCTGGCTTCGATGGGGACACTGTACTCATCCATCTTGCCCAGGCCTTTTTCCCCATCACGCTGGCGTGTATTGACGCCCATCGCAATCGTGGGCGTACGCTCCTGCTTGAGATCCGCAAACTCTTCGTTCAGCGAGCGAGGCCGCTGGGGTGCGACCGGAATGCCGTCCATAGACTCGTCATATTGCCAGCCCGAATCCAGTGGCTGCCCAGCCGAGGCATAGTTATTGCCATAAGCACCGTATGCGCCGGCAGCAGCCACTGCTGGCGCATTGTTCATGGCCATCGCTTGCGCCGCAGGCATCTGGGGCGTGGCCTGTGCCGTACGCGCCGCCTGTGCCGGCCGGGCAACTGCCGCATTGGCTGGCAGGCTACGTGAGCCCGTTGCTGCCGCTGTGCGTGTCGCCGCAGGCGCCACCGCCTGAGCCTGCCCACCCCCGGCGTAGTTCCAGCCCGTGCTGCCCGCCACGGCGCCCCCCGCCTGTACGGGCGGGGGAATGTACGCAGCGCCGGCAGCATAAGGCACGGCCTGGAATGCCGGGGCAGTACCCGCCCTGGCTGCTTGATTATTGACAGGCGCGGGCACCGCCATGGCCGTCGCCGCGCCGCCGCGACGGAACGGATTGCCACCGGCAGCACCTTGCGTGCCAGCGAAGCGATTGCCAGATGCCGCACCCATATTGCCGCGCCGCTGTGCCGCCACGGCCTGATCGTAGTATTTGACCGCCTGGGAATTCTTGCCACGGGCACGGTAGTAGCGTGCCGCAGTGGACAAAACCTCGTAATCATCGGGTGCCTGCTTGAGCGCATTCTTCAATGCGGACTCAGCATAGCGATAATCCTTGGCTTGCTCTGCCACCATGGTGACCGCCAGCAGGGTCGGCACATCTGCCGCATTGATTTCCAGCTCATCCTTATAGATGGCCAGAGCATCGTTGTAATCGCCGTTGTCGGAATACATGCGCGCCAATGCGCTACGGGCATCCTTGCTGACAGACGGTTCCTGCAACAAGGGCTGGAGTACATCGTAAGCACCCGCCAGGTCGCCAGACAGGCGCAAGGCATCGGCCTGGCGCACCACATACGCATCACGCAGCGACTTGAAGCTGGCCTGGTCGGCACGCGACAGCGGCTGTGATGACAGCTGTTGCAAGATACCGGCAAGCTCCGCATCCTGGCCTGTCTTCAGCAACACTGCGGCATATTGCAGCCACAATCCCGGCGGCGGCGCGACCGACCCCACAATGGACTGGCGCAACAATTCCGTTGCCACAGTCGGCTGGCCGACATCGGCATACGCACTGGCCACTACACCCAGCAGCTCCGTATCGCGCCCGGCAACGCCGCGCAGTTCCGAGAGCAATTGCTCGGCCTGCTGTTGCTGGCCTTGACCGGCCAGGGCCAGGGCGCGCTTGCTCTGCTCGTGGATCCAAGCCCGCTTGTGCAGATTGGCCAGATCCGTATTGCGTGCATTGCCAGGCACCCGCTCAAGCAATTGCAGTACCGTCCGCCAATCCTCCTGGGCAGCAGCGAACAGCGCGCTGGCATGCAGGGCATCGGCCGTCGGCGTGCCACTGCTCAGCAAAGCCTGCATCAGGCCCTGGGCCTGCTCAGCCTGACCGATATCCATGTAGAGGCGGGCCAGTTCAAGACGAATCCAGGGGTTGGTCGGATCATTCGCAATCGCGCGCTCCAACGCCACCTTGCCGCTCTGCACATCATTTTGCTGTAACGCCAAACGGGCCTGCCGCATGGCTTCCTCGGCACGCAAGGCCCCGAGATTCCCCATGCCTTCCTGCTGCTCTGGCGTCAGTCGCGCCACCAGCTGCATGGCTTCTTCGGATTTGCCCACCTGCGGCAGCACGGTAATCAAACCGCGCAATGCCTCCGGCTGATCCGGCGTTTGCTTGAGCACATTGCGATACAGGGTTTCAGCCGCCGGATAATCCCCCTGGATATAGAGCACATCTGCCAGATTGTTCTGGCCGGTCGGTTCCTGGCGGTCTATCCGCACAGCCTGGGTCAGCAAGCGCTGCGCCTCGGACAAGCGATTATCTGCCCGTGCCTTGTCAGCGCCACGCACCAGCGACCAATATGTCGCGCTGTCCAGCGCTTCCTTCCAGCGTCCCGCATTGCCGCGCTTGGATGCCTGCGCCAGCAGTACCTGGGCTTCCTCGAAGTTCTTCTGTTTCAGGCGCACCAGCCCGAGCCCGCCTTGCGCATCACCATCATTGGGCCGTGCCGCGAGAACAGACTTGAATTCGAGTTCCGCATTCACCAGGTCATTCTGATCCAGCAGCCGGAAACCCGCTGTCGTACGGTCACGATAGGGATCTCGATTGACCCGCTGTGCCGCTTGCTGCGCTTGTTGCGCCTGCTGGCGCTCCCGGCCTGCCTCGGCGACTTTCTGGCGTATGCCCTGATCATCCGGATAGCTGGCGAGATAGGCATTGTAAAGACGCACATCCGCCGGGCTACCGCCCAGCCATTCCAAAGCCTGGCGCCAGGCCTGACGCGCATCCTCACGCACCGCAGGTTGCTTGATCAGTTCGGACAAGCGCCGAATCCCTTCGGCACGCGTCGAATTGCGGTAAGTCAGGTGGCGCGCCAATGCCAACGCCTTGGATGAATCATTGGGGCTGGCCTGGGCCAAGCGTTCAAAACCTCGTCGCGCTTCTTCCCACCCATCGGCGCTGCCGCCCAGGGTCTGGTAATACTCCATGGCCAGCTCGCCGCTGGGAGGTTGGCCACCGAACGCCTGGCGATACTCATTGGCCGCTTCTTCAACGCGCCCTTGCTGCGCCAGATTACGCGCAGCCTCCAGCTGTCCGCGGTTTCCTGCCAGCTGAATGCTTTGCTCCAACCTGCGAATCAGGCTGCTGCGAGGGTGGGCGCTACGCAACTGGCGCAAATAATCCTCAGCCAGAGAGACATCATTGTCGTCCAACGCCAACTCAGCCATTCCTACCAGGGCATCAGGCTGAGTCGGATCTATGCGCAGCAGCTTCTCCCAGCTTTCCTTGGCGCGCACGGTGTCGTGCCGGCTTTGCCAATAACGGCTCTGCTCAATCAAAACCTGCACGGGATCAGTCGCTTGCTGTGCCAATCCAGGCGCGGCATACCCCAGCACTGCCGCTGCGACGCAAAGACGACCGGCAAGACCGGTAACACGCCTGTTTTTCCTGGATGTTTTCTTGACAGACATCGTCATACGCTCAAAGAAGGAGGGATTGATCTGACACTATAGACGCGCCGGTGACGCCTGCTTATTTCTTGGCCAGGACCAGGGTGCCATCAGCGGCAAAATGATACCGCTGATCCACCCAGCCCAATGCAAAGAGCGCCAGCACCATATCGTAGTAAGGCGGAAAACTTGCGGGAACGCCAGCGGTTTGCGGAATCTGCTGCTCCACGCGTTGCCATTGGCGCTGATACGCCGGTTCATCCTTGAACGCCCGCAAGTACGGCAACAACGCTGCCGAAAAGCCCACCGGGCCATCACCGGAAACTTCTCCGGTCAGGGCCCGCACCTGCTCCGGCGGCCATTCCCTGGATGCCAACACGCGCCGCATGCCGCCCAGGGCATCGAGCGCCCCCTGGAAATAGGGGTCTCGGGGAGACGTCATGCCTGCCCACATGTAGCAGCGAATCGCGTCATAGCTCCCCAGATCCCCCTTATAGGGGTCCAGAATAAACATGCCAGTATCCGGCGCGGTAGCTTGATAGCCCACCCAGTCCGCAATGAAGCCCTGCCGGCAGCACTGGCTCAGCATCGTCATGGTATTTGCGGCAATATCCCGCCACGGGCCTGTTGCATCTGCGCCAGCCAGCCGCCGCAATTGCGGAATCATCAGATAGCTGGGATTCAATCGCCAGACACCTTGTTCCGGATAGGCAAACCCTGTCGGGCCAGGCAACAACATGCTGCCCAGGCCAGGCAGTTTGACGACTTCCTTCTTTTTGACATTGGCCAGCAACTGCTCTGCCGGCTTTCTCAATTCAGGGCGCCGCCACAAACGGGCCGCTTCCAGCAAGGCGTAAACGAACCAAAGATCTGCATCGGAAGCGGCGTTGGCATCCAACACCCCCCAGTTGCCGTCCTCTCGACGCCCCCACTGCCAGGCTGGCAGGCGGTCGTCCAGGCTGCCCTCGAACAGGTTCGCAACACTCCAATTCCAAATAGCGTCGAAACGTTCCTTATCACCAGCGACCAGGGCGAAGAACATGCCATAGGATTGGCCTTCCGATGTCGAATGCATCTGCGGCACGCTGAAATCGACGATGCGGCCATCCGCCTGCACGAATGTCGTCGCAAAATGCTGCCATAGCGGCCACGCATCGGTGGCTTGCGCAGCACCAGCCACCTCTGGCGCAACGAACCAGGGCAGGGCGGCCAACGCCAGCCCCTGGCCCATGAAGCGGCGACGCGCCGGGCCGGAAACCGGCTTGATTTCACCTTCCTCGATTACGCCTGGCGCGGCGCAACCGGCGCGATGGCCGACATCCATCATTATTCTCCCTTCAGTCTCGCCTTAGCTTTGGCACGCATGATCACGTAAATCAGGAAGGCCAACAGCAGGGCGCAACCGAGCGCCAGCAACAGCATCAGCAAAGGCCGGGACGACATGTACCATTGAATGTACTGGAAGAAAGGCAGGCTGCCGGTGTAATAACTAGGCTCGGCCAGCAGACTGACAGCATCCTTGTCTTTCACAATCACCAGGCTGCCCTGGATTTTTGGAATGACATTCACATCCAGCAGGGCTTCTGCCGTTTTCTGTACGCTGCCATTGCGGCCGCTCGATACCAGAACCACGCTGCGGCCCGAACTCAACGGCGATTCGAACCCTGCGATGATGCCATCAGTGGAATCACTCCGGTAGGACAGATTGGCATTGACGTCACGGCGCACGGCCTCGCCATCCCGGTTCCACCATACCAATGCATCACTGACGAAATCCGCAATGCCGAAGCGGCTGGCTTTACCGTCTTCAGCAGCAGGGATGTAGGCCGCCCACTCGCGCAACAACGGCTGATTGGCGCTATTCCCGAACACCAGCAAATCACGGTTTTGCAAAATCCCCAGGTCATTGCCTTGCGCCACCGTCACGCCAACCACGGGGTAGCCGGTCGATTCGCCCATGCGGCCCATCAGGGTCAGATAAGCGGAAAAATCGGAAAGCCCGGGCTGTTCCGGCATGACCACGACCGTCTCGGACAAATCGGCCAGGCGCGTGAACGGAAAACCGGTGTTGCTGAATGCCGCCAGGTCAGGCATGGCGATGAAATGCGAAAAACCGGAGATATCTATCGTTGAGTCCGGCTCTACGCTGCCCTTGACGTTATCGAGCACCACATCGCGGCAGCTGCCTTCCTTCAAGGGGTCGTAGTAGTAATGGAACTGCAACTGAGCGCGCGCCGGCAGCTTGAACAGCGGAATATCGAATTGCTCTTCGACCGGTTGCGAATCCGCCGGCAAAATACGGTTGACCAGACGATCCAGCGAACTCTCGCCGACCTGTCCGGCAGCAGCCAGGGGATAGGATTTCAGGAACTGGTCGCTGACATTGACGTTCAGGCTGGCCTTATGCGACGACATCCGCGGCGTATAGCGGTACTTGAGATCGACGGGGATCCCTTTGTCACGCCAGGCGAACAGATCCGGCGGCAAACGAAAATCCACGCGGATCAAATCCGGCGAATATCCGCTCACCTGCAATTCTTCCAGGTCAGGCACCAGCTCGCCGAACTTCACCGGACGATCGGTACGCAGCCAGTTGGGAGCATCGTAAGGCACGCGTGGCTTGACCTGATCAATCGATGTGATGGTCGCGGTCTGCCCCGACAGCGACACGCCACCCAATGTCAGCGCCTGTGCTGCCAGCTTGATCTCGTTGCTGTCACGCCCCATCACCAGCAGCAGCTTACCCGTGCTGTCACGCGGATTGGTGACGACGGAAAGCGTCGGGCCGCTGATATTCGCAGGTACCGCCACGCCAGCCAGACGCTCCCGGCCCGTCATGAATACCACCGCATTCCCTTGCTCGGGGATGCTGCGCGACACATTGAAACGTGCGCCACGGTAAGCGGCGAGAGAGCCGAACCAGGATGCCGTCGCACCAGCAGCTTCCAGCACGCCGTTGTCCGGGGTGTCAGGGAAGATGAAGGGCAAATCCAGCATATTGATATCGCGCCGGTCAAAAAATGGCAGCGGCAACAGGCTCAAGTCATTCTTCAGCGCAACCGGAATCACATCCAGCGTCAACACGCTGTTATTGCTGACATTGGCCCAGAGCGTCGAATTCAGCGGATCTTCGCACTCAAGCGTGTAATGCCCGATCAACTGTACCGCCAGACGATTGTAGTCAGCGAAATTCTGCACAGGAACGGGCACCTGGCGTTCCAGCACCTGTCCCGCCGTGCTCTTGGGCACCGGAATGGTATCGATCACATCGTCATTGACGATAACCTTCAAGTGGGACAGATCCGGCAAAAGCGCCGGCGAATAGGTGTAGGAAAGATCGACCTTGGCCCCGACAATCACTTCATCGGACCGTACTGAAAATGGCACGCTGTTGATGCCATCCACCCCGCGCAACTGCATGGGGTACACCAGGCCCAGATCCTTCAGCGTCAGCTTGTAAGTCTTGGTACGCGTGCTGGCGACCGCTCGGGAAACAGGTTCCGCGCCATCCTCCGTCACTGTCGGCGGAACGAAAACCCCTTGCTGAGCCTGAACGGCCAGCGACGCTGTCGTCAGCGCCACGGCGGCCAACAGTCGGCGGACATTGCTGCTTGAATTGAATTTCATGGACATGGGCGATGGGCCTGCGACATAGATGAATTTTGGCGAACAGTGACAGTTAATCACCGGTTTCCAACTTGGTACGCTTGGACTCGACCCGGTTGCCTTTCACCAGATCCACCAGCATATTCTTGGTATGAATGAACAGCAGGGCAACTCCCCGCATACTGACACGCAACAAGGAACCCAGCGATGTCAGCGGCTTATCGCGCTTGAGCTTGCCCCAAAACGTCGTCCAGATATCGGCGCGGGCAAAAGTCATGCGGGCAAACTCCACTTCCTGCTGCGGCGTCAGATCAACAAACTGCAGGCCTATATTCCGGCCTCGACTGAAAACGACTTTAGCAGGCAGGGTAGCCTCTTCATTATTGCGATAAATAGACACCATCAGCCGCTCATGCAGCGGTATTTCCACCTCATCCGGCAATCGAATGCCCAATCCCCCCTGGGAGAAATCGACGGTTTCGCAAGCAACGGTGCTGCCCGAAGACAGCTTGAGCATGGATTTGATGCGCATGGAAACACGATGGCTTTCCCGCACCTGCCGGGTTTCACTCGCTGCCGCCACGCAAGCGGCCAGCAACAGGGTGTTATAGACAATCCAGAACAGATTGATGGCCAGCGTTGCCGTTACCCCATGCTCGTCGAAACTCGCGCCGGAAATCAGGTGATAGACCCCGAACCCCACCCCCAGCAAATTCAGCGCCAGCAGGATCAGGTAGGGCTTGGCCATGGTCCAGTCAAAGTAGGCCTTATCGATCACACCGCCCTTGGCGGTCACGTTGAACTTGCCCAACTTGGGATCGATGAAGAAGGCCACCAGCACCGGACGCAGAATGTACCAGGCCAGCACTGACTCATAGACTTCATTCCAGAACGAATGGCGGAATTTACCCTGCACCTGCGAGTTCGTGATCGTCGCCAACAAAATATGCGGCACAGCATAGGCCGTGATCATCAACGCCGACGCATTGAAAACGTGAATGCCAAACAGCAGATACGCCAAGGGCGCCGTCAGGAAAATCAGGCGCGGCAAACCGTAGAAGAAGTGCAGGGCCGCGTTGGTATAGCAAAGCCGCTGCGCCAGCTTCAAGCCTTTGCCCAACAAGGGGCAATCCATGCGGAAAATCTGCGCCATGCCGCGCGCCCAGCGAATACGCTGGCCGATGTGGCCGGACAGACTCTCCGTTGCCAGGCCCGCTGCCTGGGGAATCCCCAGATAGGCAGTGTTGTAGCCCAGGCGCTGCATCTTCAGTGCGGTATGGGCGTCTTCCGTCACGGTTTCCACCGCGATACCGCCCACTTCCAGCAAGGGCTCGCGCTTGATCACCGCGCAAGAGCCGCAGAAGAACGTGGCATTCCAGAGATCATTGCCATCCTGGAGCAAGCCATAGAACAGCTCACCCTCATTGGGCGTGACACGGAAGGTCTGCAGGTTGCGTTCGAAAGGATCGGGCGAATAGAACACGTGAGGCGTCTGGATCATCGATAGTTTGGGATCCTTGAGGAACCACCCCATCGTGATCTGCAGGAACGAGCGTGTCGGAATGTGATCGCAATCAAAAATCGCGATGTAATCGCCCGTCGTATGTTCCAGCGCGGCGTTGATATTGCCGGCCTTGGCATGGAAGTTATTGCTACGCGTCACATGGGTAACACCGGCCTCCGCACAAAACTCGCGGAATTCCTCGCGGCGGCCATCATCCAGCACATATATCTTGATTTTGTCACGCGGCCAGTCCAGCGCCATCGCGTTGAATACGGTCTGCCGAACAATGGCCAGCGGCTCGTTATAGGTCGGAATAAAGATATCGACAGTCGGCCATTGCGAGATGTCTGCCGGTAGCGGCACCGGTTTGCGGTGCAGAGGCCATGCCGACTGGAAATACCCCAGCAGCAGCGTTATCAACGCATACAACTCCGCTATCAGAAGCGTGAAGCCGAAAATAATGTCCAGGATGTGCTCGAACCCCAAGGTCGAAGTCACCCGCCAGTACATGTAACGCAACGACGCGGCAATCGACAGCACGATCATTGCAAACAAAGCAATACGGCCGGGCACGCGCCGCAACAGCAACGCCAGGACAATGGTTGCCACGGCGAAAAATGCCTGCTGCCCCAGCGACAGCGGCACGGTAACGATGATGTAGAACAAAAAGATCGCTAGCGCCACGATTGCGTAGCGCACCCAACGATTGTTCCAGAACGGCAGATCCGCTACCCGTTCTCCCCAGGCAGACAATCTGTTTGCCAGCCCCGGTTCCTGGCGCTTAGCGTGAGAAGACGGAGTTGCGTCCATGCATCAAATTTCCATTAATCAGGTCGAACCGCTGCCAGCCGACCATTGAGCCATTGCGCCGACTCCAGAAAATCACTGGTTGCCTGGCTATGAGGGGCATAATCCAACACGCTGCGGCGACAGGCGATGGCTTCACTCACGGCAGCATCCTTATGTACGACACCAATCACTGAACGGCCAAAATTCTGGCGCATGAGGCCGGTCACATCCTGAGCCAACTGATTGGCTGCATCAAACTGATTGACAAGATACCCTGCCGTATCGAAATCGCTGCGCTGCTCGCAATATTGCGCCAGCATATGCTCCATACTCGGCAAGGTGGCGTAGCTGGCAGCATCCGCCAAGGTGACCACCACGGCAATATGGCATGCCTGCAAGGCATGGCGCATATACACAGAAGCGCCAGGCGGCGTATCTACCAAGACAACCGCATCGTCCAGGAGCCCCATCTGCTCCAATCGGGAGCGCAGCCAATCACCGCTCTGCTGCATTTCCGTCTCAAGCTGTTCGCGCGCGTCATCTTCGATATGGCCGAACGGCAGCAGCGCAACGCCAGCGGCCGTATTCAGGCAGATATCGCGCCAGGGACGCTGACCCAGCGCAGCAGGCGCCAGGCCATCGCCAGCAGCCAGATCCACGCCCAGATGGAAACGCAATGCGCTTTGCGGATCCATATCGACAAGCAGCACCTGATGCCCCGCTCGCTGGAGCGCTACACCGAGATTCACCGTGATTGTTGTCTTGCCAACTCCCCCTTTGGGAGAAACCACAGAGACTATTTTCATAAGCGGTTCAACCGTTGCGCCAGAGAGAATGGTGCCTGTCCATGGGACGCAAGCTCATCGCTCTCCTGAGAAACGCTCTGAGGCTCACGAAACAACTCATGACGCGACGCTTCGGCCTGGCGCACGAAATTCTGTCCAGGATTCAAGGCGCCCAGGGACGCAGGCTCATTCCGGCCGGCAGCAGGGGAGGTAACACCGCTGTCATCAGCTGTCCCCAGAATACGCAACAGCACATCCTGCAGGCCTTTTCCCTGCTTCCGTTCTGGCACGGGGTTTTTGGCAGGCGCAACGGCAGTGTCTTCACCATGCAAGGCGAGCTTGGCCGCAAGGGAAAACCCATCTTCACGGTCCATGGGCTCCTGCACCAAAGGACGAGCACTGGCCACAGGCGCAACCGGCGCCTGAACAGCCGCCCGGGCGCCCCAGACAGGCTCTTGCAGCACGGGAGGCTCGACAGCCTCCTCGGGCTTGGCCCAAGCCCCCAAGGGCGATGGTTTATACCCCTGCTGGGATACAGGTTCCTGTCGCTCCCGCTCCGCAAGAAGACTGACCTCAGGTTCTTCACGCATCACCTTGGGTAGCTGCGGCTCCTGCCGGCGGCCCAAGGGAATATTCAACAAAGAAGCATCATCCGGAGAGCCCGACTTGGCAATGTCCTCTTGCAGAGTCGATAGCAAAGGCCAACGGGCCAACGCCTCACCCGCACGTTCAGCGCGCGTGATCTCTCTGTAGGCATTGGCACTGGCGCCAATCTCCTCGAACAATTTGCTTACGTCGTTACTATCTTTCATAAGTTGAATAGCCTCTCTGCTCCGCAACCGGTCCCTCAGCGGAAAAGTCCTGGCGACCGAGCTGGCGCCGGCTGTGCCGCTGCACGCTCGAGCCTGAACTCCACGCTACCGGTTACATCAATATCGGACGCCTGCTTGACTGCCAGGCGCGGATCAAGCCGCAGGGAAAGGAACCACTGTTGATAGACGCCCTCCAGAAATGCAGGGCTCCATTGGGCGCTTTTTTCGCCCAGTGCGGCTACCAACGGGGAGAAGCAATGCACGATGCGCAACGCACCGGCAGTTTCTTCCAGCACTGTCTGGCCCCACTTGTACTGAGACCAAAATGTGTTCATCTGGTTCTGTAATGCATCCAAGGTCGTTGCCTCACCCAAGGGATGAGCGTCTGCAAAGCTTTGTCCTACCCTGCGAGCAAACACCCGGGCATCGGTTGCACCCAATTGCTCAGACAGCGCATTACCAAAAGCCTCCAGCAGCGGACGCACAGCGACCTCTGATTGCAACTCCCTGAAATACTGGACGAACTTAGCTTCCATCTTGCCTTAACCTTCTTCTGTATCGTTGCGTCGATCCGCATGGCTATCACTCATGCGGCATTGGAGCATGTTGTGGCAGCAACGTTATTCTTCAGCAACAGGTACCGCGAAGAATGGGAAAGCCCCTGCGAGGCTGCCATGAAACAACGACCGCGACTGCATGTTCACGCAGTTACGGTCGCCTGTCTTGTCTAGTGTCAGCCCGTCAAAGTTCACCGGCTTAACCGGTCAACCTTCACGGAATTATCTACGGTATTTCCTTATTTCCCACAATAATGAGATTAAAACCATGCAAACTATTGCAAAATTACTATAAAAGTAACAGAAACCCGTCAACGAACATAAACCCAAGCAGAAATCCGCAGGCATCGCGGAGACCTGACTCAGCAGCGTACAGTCACGAATTGTAAAAGACCCCTATGAACGAAGGGAAAAAACCACCGGGGTTTTGGTTCATGAGGCCTTTATTCTGCAAATTGACAACACTTTTATGCGCTTCTGTTACATCCTGGGCGCATAAAGCACCAGATTTTGCCTGACTTTAACGCAAGTCATTATTAGTCCATACCGAAGACATCACGACTGTACACATTGGCCGCAATATCCTCCAGTTGCTCTGACCGGCGATTGGCCAGCACCACCTCACACCGCGCCTTGAACGCAGCCAGATCCGGCTCGAGCTCGCAGCCCATATAGCGGCCGCCCGACAGCCCAGGCTCATGAATCAGCACTCGCAGCCCGGCAGCAAGCAGCCCCCGGATGATGTCCAGCACAGCAGACTCACGAAAATTGTCAGCGCCTTCTTTCATGACCAGGCGATAGATTCCCACGCAGGACGGCGCACGCGCCACGATGGTCCGCACAATGAACTGCTTGCGCAGGGCATTGGCATCCACGATGGCCCGCATCAGGCAATTCGGCACATCCGCATAATTGGACAGCAGCTGCCGCGTATCCTTGGGCAGACAGTAGCCACCATAACCAAAGGACGGATTGTTGTAGTACATGCCTATGCGGGGGTCCAGGCCTAAACCTTCGATCAACTGACGAGTGTCCAACTGCTTGATCTGCGCGTAGGTATCCAGTTCATTGAAGAAGGCGATACGCATGGCCAGGTAGGTATTCGCGAACAACTTGATCGCTTCCGCCTCGGTCGAATCCGTATAGAGCTCCGGCACATTTTTGCGATGCGCGCCTTCCCTGAGCAAACGCCCGAAATTCCGGGCTGACTCGTCCCGGCCACCGACAATGATGCGCGACGGATGCAGATTGTCCTGCAGGGCACGGCCTTCCCTTAGGAATTCTGGCGAAAAGGTAATGTGCTCGAAGTCGAGTTCCTGCCGCAAACCGATGGTGAAACCCACGGGCACGGTAGATTTGATGATGATCTCCGCATCCGGATTCCACGCCCGCACCGCGGCCGCCACCTGTTTCACGCTACGGGTGTCGAAACCATTGGTCTCCGGATCGTAATCCGTGGGTGTCGCTATCACCACATAGGCAGCGCCCGCAAACGCCTCCTGGGGATCCGTCGTTGCTTTCAGAGACAGGCGGCCGCTCGCCAGGAACGCCCCGATCTCCGGGTCGGCAATCGGAGACTGGCACCGATTGATCATGCCTACCCTACGCTCATCGATGTCGTAGGCCAATACCTCATTGGCTTGCGCCAAAAGTACGGCGTTGGAAAGACCGACGTAACCTGTTCCGGCCACCGCTATTTTCATAAGCCTTGTCGCCTGTTGTGCAGTGAACCCCGCTTCAAGCAGGCTCCTCAGCAGGCCAACCAGCGGGTTCCCCAGCCGTTATAGCCCCACACAATGACGAAGCCATGACGCCACCGCTGGGCTAGCCCAGGCCATGCCAAGACGCTTTGGCAGGAATTTATGCCGCAACACCCCCATTTTGCGTCCGGATGGGAACAACTCCGTGCACAAGCTGTGCATCGATTCTGGATAACTCGACATCGATGCACAAATCCAAAATCCATCCACTTTTCATGCCAGACCTGTCCATGGACTTGCACACATCGATAAGGCCACTCAAGTCTTTGTTTTTATTGTGAAAATCTGCATCGATACACATATCCCCAGGCCTTATCCATCATTATCATTTATATATATCAATATCTATAAACAGCAAGGGATTCTTTTTTTGCCGGCCTCCCTGACAAAATTCAGGAATCGGTGCATCCATAAATCCTGATAAACAGCTTTGGCAGACAACAAGATCAAAGCTTCCCACTTTGGCAAGGACAGACAGCAAACTGGTTTTTCAGTTTGTTACGCTTGCCAAGGTCTATCAGAAAATCATGACAGATCGTTTTCCAACTTCTTTTCCCTGATGTCGCCGGCTTTAAATACGAACTGCAACTTGTTCAGAAATATCCATACTTGAAACAAGACAAGTCATTCTCTAATTCAAATCTTTTGAGATAGATCAAAAGGATACGAGTTGCCATGGGGGTAAACCTGTTGACAACCCCTGCATCGATTCTGGATAACTGGCTGTTTCCATCAGGGAAGAAAAATTGTCCAGAATCGATAAACAGACTGCAAACCGACTTAACAACAAGCACAAACATGTCTTAAGTTATTGATTTTTAAAAGATAAGCTGAGTTGATCGACTTATCCCCAGACACCCATCAGTTACTATCATTTATATATAAAGATATATACAAGAATGACTTCAAAGGAAGTTTTTCCCTTTGCGATCCATGGCTTACGAACAACTGGATAAATAATCAGTATCCATTTTCTAATAACTAATTTTGGTTAGTGTTACAAAGCTGCATGTCACATCGTCGTGGATGGAAAATAAAAATCGTTAATTGCACCCGCAATGAAACATTAATTAATGCTATATTCGGGAAAACGCGGAGTGGATTTTTATTAATATTCTCTGTATTCTGCGTTTGCTGATGTAGTCAGCCGTATTAAACCCGTTCCCGACTCAATACGTATTGAGTATGACTTTATATGGGTATCTCCATATAAAAGAATTGGTTTGTTGTATATTTTTTTTCATCAGGATACTTATCATGGCTCAAACGGGCAAAGTGAAGTGGTTTAACGCGGAAAAGGGATTTGGCTTTATTACGCCGGACGCTGGTGGTAGCGATGTATTCGCCCATTTTTCCGCCATTCAAGGTCGCGGCTATCGCAGCCTGAATGAAGGTCAAGCAGTTGAATTTGATGTCAAGGACGGCCCCAAGGGTCTGCAGGCAGAAAATATTCAGCCGCTCTGACGCATCACTTTGAACCGTTTGCTCCCCAGGAGTAGTGGTTCAGTATGAAACCCATGTTCTTATGGACATGGGTTTTTCATTTGGTGATCCGGTTTATGAATCACCATTCAGAAATTTCTTATCCGTTATTCCCATCACTGTGGTCTGCGCATCGATGGGATAGGTAGCCATTGGCGATAGCTGCATCAATAATCCACTTGCTTGCATCGTCTGTCGTGATACTCACTTGGCTGCGGCATGAATACTTCGATGTTAATGACTTCATCGATGCATCGATGGAGTGTCTTTTGAAATGCACTGCATCCCTTCGCAAGGGAAAACATCGATAATGTTCCACGTGAAACATATCGATGATCGAGGGCATCGTTAAACATTGCTGCGATGTGCCGCTTGTAATGGGAGACATGTTGGCATTTTGCCGCACCCTTCTGTGTTTCCCTGTTTTTTTGATGCTTATGTTTCACGTGAAACATTCGAAGTGGATGACGAGTCTATAATTCTTTTTTTAGGATGCTCGTCGCCATGTTATACCCCACAGAATTTGATGTGATTGTCGTGGGCGGAGGTCATGCAGGTACTGAGGCAGCGATGGCAGCTGCTCGGGCTGGTTGCTCCACGCTTTTACTGACACACAATATCGAAACTCTTGGACAAATGTCCTGCAATCCGTCCATAGGCGGCATTGGGAAGGGACACCTTGTCAAAGAGGTTGATGCACTGGGCGGCATCATGGGGATATGTGCGGATGAAGCAGGCATTCAGTTCCGTACCTTGAATAGCTCCAAGGGCCCGGCGGTCCGTGCGACTCGTGCCCAGATTGATAGGGTGCTCTATCGCCGCGCTGTTCGTCATCGCCTGGAAAACCAAGCCAACCTTTGGCTGTTTCAACAAGCTGTTGATGATTTGATGGTTGAAGGGGACAGGGTTGTTGGCGCTGTCACTCAGTTAGGCATCAAGTTCCGCGCGCGTAGTGTGGTACTGACAACGGGAACCTTCTTGAACGGTTTGGTTCACGTCGGCTTAAGTAACTATTCCGCTGGTCGGGCAGGGGATCCTCCTGCTATTACTTTAGGTCAACGTCTTAAAGAGTTGAAGTTGCCTCAAGGGCGCCTGAAAACCGGTACGCCGCCACGCATCGATGGGCGTAGTATTGATTTTTCACGGCTGGAGCGTCAGGATGGGGACACGGATCCAATTCCGGTATTCTCCTATCTCGGGTCTGCTGCCTTGCATCCACAGCAATTGCCTTGCTGGATTACACATACCAACACGCGCACGCACGATATCATCCGTGGTGGCCTGGATCGCTCGCCCATGTATAGTGGCGTCATTGAGGGGATAGGTCCTAGGTATTGCCCATCGATCGAAGATAAAATCCATCGATTTGCAGACAAGGATTCCCACCAGGTATTCCTTGAGCCTGAAGGTCTGGAAACCAACGAGTACTACCCTAACGGGGTATCAACCAGTTTGCCTTTTGATGTGCAGCTGGAGCTGGTGCATAGTCTTCCTGGCTTGGAAAATGCGCATATCCTGCGTCCGGGCTATGCGATCGAATATGACTATTTTGATCCGCGTGGTTTGCATGCCTCGCTGGAGAGCCGTCATATCAAAGGGTTGTTTTTTGCCGGACAGATCAATGGCACCACGGGCTATGAAGAAGCTGCGGCACAGGGATTGCTGGCCGGTATCAATGCCTCTTTGCTGGTGAAGGGGGAGTCGCCCTGGACTCCGCGTCGGGATGAGGCTTATTTGGGAGTTCTGGTTGATGATCTCGTTACCCGGGGAGTCACCGAACCCTATCGTATGTTTACTTCCCGGGCAGAATATCGCCTGAGCATGCGTGAAGACAACGCTGATATGCGTTTGACGGAAATTGGGCGACGCCTAGGGGTGGTGGATGATTTGCGTTGGCAGCGTTTTTCTGAAAAGCGAGATGCTGTTTCACGTGAAACAATGCGCTTGCGCAAGACGGTGATTACGCCTCGGTTGTTGACGCCTGAAATCGCGGAGCCTTTGCTGGGCAAGGCGATTGAAAAAGAATATACCTTGGCTGAACTGCTGCGCAGGCCTGATATGGACTATCACCGGCTGGTAGCGGTGACGGCCGCCGATGGAACGGCGTTCGGGCCTGAAGTCCCCTTGGCGGAAGACGAAGCGGAACAGGTTTCGATCCAGGTCAAGTATGAGGGGTACATCAATCGGCAACAAGACGAAATTCGTCGCTTGTCCAATTATGAAACCCAGCCTATTCCTGAAGAGTTGGATTATGACGCCGTGTCCGGCCTGTCGTTTGAGGTTCGGCAACGGCTGCGTGATGCCCGGCCGGCAACCTTGGGGCAGGCCGCTCGCATATCGAGCGTGACCCCCGCCGCCATCTCCTTGTTGATGGTGCATCTCAAGCGTATGCATTATCAGAAGAACAAAGCGGAGAAGCAGTAATGGCGGGCATGAGTCTTGCAGCTGGCACTGTGGCTCGGGTTGTCTCGGTTGGACGGGAACTGGGCCTGGATTTGTCGCAATCTCAGGCGGAAATGCTGTGCCGCTATATTGAGTTGATGTTGCGCTGGAACAAGACATACAACCTGACAGCGATTCGTGACCCTCAGAAAATGCTGGTGCAGCATTTGTACGATAGTCTGAGTGTTGTGGCGCCATTGGTACGGTATGCGGGCGCAAAGCCGCTTTCCATCATGGACGTCGGTTCTGGTGGCGGTTTGCCGGGCGTGGTCCTGGCAATTGTCCGTCCCGACTGGACGGTGCTGTGTGTGGATGCGGTTGAAAAAAAGACAGCTTTTATCCGTCAGGTGGCAGGTACCCTGAAATTGGAAAATTTGTCATCGCGTCATGCTCGTATCGAAAGCTTGCCTGCCCAGCAGTGCGATGTCGTGATATCCCGGGCTTTCGCGTCGCTGGTGGATTTCACCAGTTGGTCTGGACATCATGTGCGAGAGGGCGGCTATATGGTCGCGATGAAAGGCAAAGTGCCGGATGATGAAATCAACGCTCTCGACACCGTGGGTGATTGGAAGCTTGAGAGAATAGAAACGCTGCGGGTGCCGGAACTGGAAGGAGAGCGTTGCCTGCTGTGGTTGCATGCCAGCCCAGGCAGTGTTTCAGCAGAAGCCGTATCTGGTGTCGAGCCAGCAAGGGACTCCCAACCCGAATCTCAGTATTCCCAGGATGGGCGCGCAGGCGTCCAGACGGTACAGCAAGGAAATCGTTGAATGAAAACAGTGAAAAAAATCCGGGCGGCGAAAATTTTCTGCATCGCCAACCAGAAGGGCGGCGTGGGCAAGACCACGACCGCAATCAACCTTGCTGCGGGGCTGGCACAGCACAAGAAAAAAGTGCTGCTGGTCGATCTGGACCCTCAAGGGAATGCCACCATGGGAAGTGGCGTTGATAAGCATGCGCTGAAGGATACGCTGTACCAGGTGTTGATCGGTACCGCAGATATTGCCTCCACCATCGTATCGGCGGGTGACAGCGGCTATGACGTTCTGCCCTCCAATCGGGAGTTGGCCGGTGCGGAAATGGATCTGATGGAAATGACCGACCGCGAACAGCGCCTGAAACAGGCTTTGTCGCAAGTGTCGGGTGAGTACGATTTCATCCTGATTGATTGCCCGCCGACCTTGTCGCTTTTGACGCTTAATGGCCTGGCATGTGCAAATGGGGTATTGATCCCGATGCAGTGCGAGTATTTTGCGCTGGAGGGCTTGTCGGATCTGGTGAACACCGTAAAACGGGTGCATCACAACATCAATCCCGAGTTGCGTCTGATCGGTTTGCTGCGTGTCATGTTTGATCCGCGAGTGACCTTGCAGCAGCAGGTCTCCGCGCAGTTGGAAGCGCACTTTGGCGACAAGGTGTTCAAGACGGTCATTCCACGCAACGTGCGTTTGGCCGAAGCGCCCAGCTATGGTTTGCCTGGCGTGGTCTATGACCGCAATTCGCGTGGCGCCAAGGCCTATGTTGCCTTTGGTGCGGAAATGATCAAGCGTGTGAACGCGAAGAGTTGAACAGGAGTTGAGGATGGCCAGCAAAGCTGACAAGAACGTGGGTACCGCAACAGCGCCGGCGCAGTCGCCAGCCAAGCGTACGACGACCCGGACGGCGGCTGCTGCCAAGGCAGTGGCCAAGACCAGCGCCAAGCCAGCGCCCAAGGCTGCTGTCGCTGCCAAAAAGGCGCGTGGCCTGGGGCGTGGTCTGGATGCGCTGCTGGGAGGGGATATCCCGGCCCTGGCTGCCATTACCGAGTCGGCCGCCCAGACGAGCACGCCAGGCGCGTCTCCTTCGGTCCTGGCCCTGGATCAACTGGTGCCGGGCAAGTATCAGCCACGTACACGGATGGACGAAGGCGCGCTCAATGAGCTGGCGGCATCCATCCGTGAGCAGGGCATCATGCAGCCCGTGCTGGTACGCCCATTGACGGGCCCGGATGCCGGCAAGTACGAAATCATCGCTGGTGAACGGCGTTTCCGTGCTGCGGGTATCGCCGGGCTCAAGGAAGTCCCTGTGTTGGTTCGGGAGGTCCCGGATGAACATGCCGCCATCATGGCGCTGGTGGAAAACATTCAGCGCGAGGATCTGAATCCTCTGGAAGAGGCTCATGGTGTGCGGCGTCTGCTGGATGAATTTGGGCTGACGCATGAACTGGCTGCGCAGGCAATCGGACGTTCTCGTTCGGCAACCAGCAACCTGTTGCGCTTGCTGAATCTGGCTGGCCCGGTGCAAACCATGTTGCTGGCGGGTGACATCGACATGGGGCATGCCCGTGCCTTGCTGTCCCTGGATGCCGCCAGGCAGATCCAGCTTGCCAATTTCATCGTGGCCAAGGCGTTGACGGTACGTGAAGCTGAAAAACTCGTAGCGCGTGCCTTGCAGGAAGATGCCGGCACGCTCACGGAGTCCACGCGGACGCGCAAGGCTCCCAGCCGGGATGTCCTGCGTTTGGAAGAGGCGCTGTCCGATCAGCTGGGTACCAAGGTAACGCTCAAGATCGGCGCTCGTGAACGTGGCAAGATCGTGATTGATTTCCATGGCTGGGAACATCTGTCCGCCTTGCTGGAAAAACAGGGCCTGGGCAGCGTGCTGGATGCCTGAGCCCATGCGCCGCCGCATACTGGTGCTGGCCACGGGCGGCACCATTGCGGGCCGCCAGGCGGCCCATGGGGGCTACCAGGCCGGGCAGATGGCCGGGCAGGCGTTGCTGGCACAGGCCGGCCTGGAAAACAGTGGCTTGCATGTCGAGGTAGAGGATATTGCCTGTGTTGGCAGCCAGGATATGAGTCTGGCGATCTGGCACAGGCTGGCCGCCCGAATCCTGGCTGCAGCGGCACAAGGAGAGGTGGACGGGGTTGTCGTGGCGCATGGGACGGATACCCTGGAGGAAACTGCATTTTTTCTGTCTCGGGTATTGCGCCTGCCTTTTCACGTTGTCCTGACAGGTGCAATGCGGCCGGCCGATGCCGCTGACGCCGATGGCCCGGTCAATCTGCGCCATGCTGTCCTGCTGGCGGCTGAACCGGCTGCAGGCGATGGTCAGGTCATGGTAGTGTTTGGTGGGGAAATCCACGCTGCGCAATGGGTCAGGAAAATCGCGGCGAGCAGTCTGCGCGCTTTTGCCTCTCCTGATGCCGGCCCGCTGGGCGTCGTTATTGGCAAGGATATTTGCTGGACCCCCGGCATGTCGGCGCCGCACGCCCGTTGCTATGCGCTGCCTGTGGATGCCGGAAGCTGGCCCAAGGTAGGCATCCTGTATGCCTATGCAGGCATGGATTGCGCCCAGGTGCAGGCCAGCCTGGATTTGGGGTGGGATGGCTGGGTGCTGGCCGGGATGGGCAACGGGAACGCGCCGCAGGCCTGTCTGGCTGCGCTGGCCGATGCCGCCAGGCAAGGAACCGTGGTGGTACGTTCGCGCCGCTGCCTGACGGGCTGGGTGACGCGTGCGGCAGAAGTCGATGACGATGCTATGGGTTTTGTTGCAGCGGGCTTGTACGACGCTTTGCAGGCTCGGACGCTGCTGATGCTTGCCATGGCTGAAACGCGCGAGCGCAGCGTCATTCAGGCGCATTTCCTTTGAGCAGGCCCGCAGTCCTACGGCCTGCCTTCAGGGCTTAGGGTACGACGCGGGTATTCAAAGCATAGGGCCCGTCGCAAAGCTGCTCCTTGAGGAATTCAATGGCAACTTTGACCTTGGCGGAATTGGCCGAGCGATTGCTGGTCGTGGCCCAGACATCCGCAAATTCCTGGTAGGCGGGCAGAATCTGAATGACGCTGCCATCTTCGATGTAGCGCGCGATATCCCAGACTGACAGCATGAAAATGCCCAGCCCTCGGATTCCCCAGGTGCGTACGACATCACTGTGATTGGAGCCATAACGCCCATTCACCTTGACGGTCTCCAGGCCTTTGGGGCCGTGCAGGCGCCAGACGCCGAATGCCTGTTCCCGGTCGCGGAACACCAGGCATTCATGTTGGGCCAGGTCCGCCAGGGTCTGGGGCATGCCGCGTTTGGCAATGTAGGAGGGCGCCGCACACAGAATGCGGCGGCTGGGCGTGATCCGGTGTGCGATCAGGTGCGGTTGCTTGGGGTCGCCGACGCGGATATCGATGTCATAGCCTTCTTCCAGAATATCGACATGGCGATCCAGCAGCTCGAGCCAGATTTCCAGTTTTGGATAGCGCTCTTCCAGCATCGCGAGAATATGTGCGACATGATGGCGTCCCAGCCGCATGCTGGTGGCGATACGTAGCAGTCCGGAGGGTTCCAGCTTGCTGCTGGCAACCAGCTCCGTCATGGAAGTCATGTTTTCAATGATGCGGCGCGCATAGTCATAGACCATCTCGCCTTCTTCCGTGATATGAATGCGGCGAGTGGTTCGATGAAACAGCCGGATACCCAGTTGCTGTTCCAGAATGGCGATGCGTTTGCTGACATAGGCCGGCGATTTGCCTATGTCTTTGGCGGCCGCGGCGAAGCTGCCCAGCCGGGCCGCGATGGAAAAAACACGCAGATCCATAAGGGCTGGTTCATTATTCATGATTCGTGTCTTTTGAATTAATGAATTTGATAATTATATTCGCTTGGTCAGCTATTACACTGCTTTGTCAGCTGAATTTCAGTCTGCCAGTGCAGGCTATGCCGGTATCGGGCGCTATGCTTAGCTGCTTTGTGCCGCCCGGGCGGAGGAATCAATGCCCGAACCCGCTTTGATCCAGCCGGTTCAACGGTGGTGCAGCTTGCGTAGCCCTGGTGCACAGACCGGGCTTTTTCCTTTTTCTCCTTATTGGATTTTGGATTTTTCCCATGGCAAGCATCCTTGTTATCAATGGTCCCAACCTGAATCTGTTGGGTACGCGTGAACCCGCTGTCTATGGCCATGAAACGCTGGCGGACGTTGAGCGGCTTTGCCAGGAAGAGGGGGCCAAGTTCGGCCTGGAAGTCGAATGCCGCCAGAGCAACCATGAAGGTGTCCTGGTGGACTGGATCCAGGAGGCCGGGCGCGAAATCGCGGCAGGGCGCTGCATTGGTGTGGTCATGAACCCTGGCGCCTATACCCATACTTCTATCGCTTTGCATGATGCAATCAAGGGGGCAGCCGTGCGCCTGATTGAATTGCATATTTCCAATGTGCATGCGCGCGAATCGTTCCGTCACCACTCCTATATCTCGCCTGCGGCGCGGGGCATCATTGTGGGGATGGGCGTTGACGGTTATGCCTTGGCCATTCAGGCCCTGGTGCGCCTGCAAGGCAAGTAATTCCGGCCCTGATGCCGGTGCGCAGGCGCCGGCAGGCCGATGTTGTAGAGAAGACCAGATATGCGTAGATCGATTGCAACCGTTTCCCTGAGTGGAACCCTGCGGGAAAAGCTGGAAGCAATTTCCGCCGCCGGTTTTGATGGCATCGAATTGTTCGAAAACGATTTCATCCACTTCCAGGGATCGGCCCGCGACCTGCGTCATATGGCGGCCGATCTTGGCTTGACGGTAGATCTGTACCAGCCTTTCCGTGATTTCGAAGCCATGCCGGATGCCTTGCTGGCGCGCAGTCTGGAGCGGGCCGAACGCAAGTTCGACATCATGCAGGAAATGGGCTGCGGCCTGGTGCTGTGCTGCTCCAATACGTCTGCGCATGCCATTGATGATCCGGCGCTGGCCGCCGACCAGTTGGCTGAGCTGGCCGAGCGCGCGGCTCGCCGCAATCTTCGTATCGGCTACGAGGCGCTATCCTGGGGGCGCCATGTCCGGCTCTACGGCCAGGCATGGGACATCGTCAAGCGGGCGGATCATCCGCATCTGGGCCTGATCCTTGATAGTTTCCATACTCTGTCGCTGAAGGATGATCCCGCCGGTATCGCCGATATTCCAGGGGATCGTATTTTTTTCCTGCAAATGGCCGATGCGCCCTTGCTGACACTGGATGTCATTGATTGGGCCCGCCATCACCGCTGTTTCCCGGGGCAGGGAAAGCTGGATGTCGAAAATTTCTTTCTGCAGACGTTGCTGGCAGGCTATAGCGGGCCGCTTTCCCTGGAAATCTTCAATGACGTGTTCCGCGAAACGCCGAATCGGCGTACGGCGCTGGATGCCATGCGTTCCTTGCTGTATCTGGAAAGCTGGGGCCGCGAGCGCCTGGCCCGGCCAGGGGCAGGGGAGAATGCAGCCAGGTTCCAGGCGACGGCAGCACGGATTGAATTGTTCAACCCCCCTCCTGCACCGGTATTTTCCGGTGTGAGCTTTGTGGAGTTCGCCGTTGATGAGGCATCTGCCGCCGGGCTGGGAGCCGTATTCGAGCGCATGGGGTTCCGGCGCGCGGGGGCGCATCGTTCCAAACAGGCAGTGCTGTATCGCCAGGGCGAGGTGGCATTAATCCTCAACGCCCAGCCAGGGTCGTTTGCGCGCGAACGTTTTGGCAGTTTCGGCGCATCCGTATGCGCGCTGGGTGTCTATACGCAGGATCCGGTAGGGGCGCTCAGTCGGGCACAGGCCTTGCAATCAGCCCGTTTTGAGAGTCCTGTGGGGGCCGGGGAGGTGGTGTTGCCAGCCATTGTTTCTCCCGGCGGTATCGTGGTCTATTTCGTGCCGGAAAAACTGGCGCCCAACGGCTTGTTCGACGCGGATTTTGTCTTGGAAGAGACGGGGGGCGCTGCCGGTGCCGGACCTGCCGCCATTGATAAGCTGGATTATCTGGCCCTGGGCATGAATATCGGCCAGCGCGATACCTGGACGCTGTTCGCGCGGGCGGTGCTGGGGTTGAAGCAGGGCGACAATCTGCAATTCGCCGACCCCTATGGCCTGGTGGATATCACCAGTGCCGCCAATGCCGATGGCAGCCTCAGGCTGGTGCTGACGGTCTCGCAGAGCCTGAGCACGGATACGGCAAGAGCAGCACAGCAGCAGGGAGGGGTTGCCGTGCATCATCTGGCGTTTTCCAGTAATGACATATTCGCCACCGTACGTGCCTGGAAAGCGGCGGGAATCGCCATGACGCCTGTTTCACAGAACTACTACGATGATCTGGCCAGCCGCCTTGATCTTGCTCCGGCCTTGCTGGAACGGTTGCGCGAGCATGGCGTGCTTTATGATCGGGATGCAGGCGGTGAATACCTGCACTGCTATACCGATAATCTTGCCGGGCACTTTTTCTGTGAAGCAGTGCAACGCCTGGGCGATTATGCCGGCATGGGTGTGCTCAATGCTTCGGCGCGGGTGGCTGCCAGAGCGCAGGCCGGCCGGGTGTGACGCAGCTTGCCGCCAGGATGTGGCGGCCTTGGGCGCACCGTTTTCCCATACCAACTAGAACCGAGGTGGCTCCCATGAAACAAATCCCCAAAATTTTCGTCGGCCTGATGGCTGGCCTGGTACTTGGCGCGGCTGCCAATGCCGGCCCTCGCCTGGATACGATCATGGACAGCAAGGTCCTGCGAGTCGGTACGCCGGGGGACTATCGGCCCTTTGCCATGAAGACCGAGGCGGGCAGCTATGAGGGACTGGATATCGACCTTATCGAGCAGCTGGCCAAGGATCTGGGCTTGAAGGTGGAGTATGTGCAGACGTCCTGGCCGAATCTGATGCCTGACCTGCAGGCCAATCGTTTTGATGTGGCTGTCGGTGGCATCACTCGCAATGCAGCGCGTATCGGCAAAGCGGAAATGCTGCCGGGTTATGCGCCTTTTGGCAAAGTGGCATTGGTGCGCACCAGTGACGCCCAGCGCTACCAGTCGCTGGATGACCTGAACCAGCCGAAAGTGAAGGTGATCAAAAATCCGGGTGGAACCAATGAGGCTTTCGTGCTGGCCAATCTGGGGCAGGCGCAAGTCAGTACCCATGAAAAGAACGCCGAAATTCCGGGTCTGATCGCCGAGGGCAAGGGGGATGTCATGATCACGGAAACCTACGAGGCCTTGCATTACAGCAAGGCCGATCCGCGCTTGACGGCGCTGTTCATCGAAACACCCCTGACGCCTCAGAACTACCTGGGTTTCATGCTGCCGGCCGATGATCCCGATTATGTACGGGTCATGGAATTTGCCTGGGATCTGATGGACAAGCGTGGCGGCTTGAAGCAGGCCAGCGACCATTGGCTGAAATAGGCGCATCCCGGTACAATGCCGCCGGCCTGTGAGTTGAGGCATGGCTGTTTGATCACAGCCGGCAGGCAGCTGCCAGTGGACTTTTTGCAGGTTGGGTCGTTCGGGTATCAGAAGCCGGATGATCGAGTGTCGGCAGGGCAACAGGGGATATCCGTTGTCCTGAGCGCACAAATGCAAATATTTTCTCGTTTTTATTAAATTGTGCTTGACGCGGGAAAAGAACAAGTCCATAATTTTGAATTCTACGGAGAGGTGCCCGAGTGGTTAAAGGGGGCAGACTGTAAATCTGTTGGCTTACGCCTACGTTGGTTCGAATCCAACCCTCTCCACCAAGTTTCTGAAACGCCCGCGCAATGGTGTCGCTTTAAGTGATGCAAAAGGCGGGCGTTGATGTAGCGGGTAAGGTAGTCGCGTAAGTCCTCGTCGAGTGAGGCTGGTCAGCTAGGCTGATTCGTGATTGCGGGTGTAGCTCAATGGTAGAGCAGAAGCCTTCCAAGCTTACGACGAGGGTTCGATTCCCTTCACCCGCTCCAGTAGTTATTGTTCCGCCGTCGCAAGTGCGGTGGGATCAATGCCCATGTGGCTCAGTGGTAGAGCACTCCCTTGGTAAGGGAGAGGTCACGCGTTCGATCCGCGTCATGGGCACCACTCTCCTTTCGTTGTTAATCACTCTCACACGCTTCTTATTCCAGGGCAGGAGTCCGTCATGGCAAAAGGTAAGTTTGAACGCACCAAGCCGCACGTGAACGTCGGCACGATCGGTCACGTTGACCACGGCAAGACGACGCTGACGGCGGCAATCGCCACGGTGCTGTCCAAGCAATTTGGCGGCGAAGCCAAGGGCTACGACCAGATCGACAACGCGCCGGAAGAAAAGGCACGTGGCATCACGATCAACACCTCGCACGTGGAATACGAAACGAAGGCGCGCCACTACGCGCACGTTGACTGCCCGGGCCACGCTGACTATGTGAAGAACATGATCACGGGNGCNGCGCAGATGGACGGCGCGATCCTGGTGGTGTCGTCGGCTGACGGCCCCATGCCGCAAACGCGCGAGCACATTCTGCTGAGCCGTCAGGTTGGCGTGCCGTACATCATCGTGTTCCTGAACAAGGCTGACATGGTTGATGACGCCGAGCTGCTGGAACTGGTCGAAATGGAAGTGCGCGAGCTGCTGTCCAAGTACGACTTCCCGGGCGACGACACCCCGATCATCAAGGGTTCGGCCAAGCTGGCGCTGGAAGGCGACCANTCGGAAATGGGCGAGCCGGCGATTCTGCGNCTGGCCGACGCACTGGATTCGTACATCCCGACGCCTGAGCGCGCTGTGGACGGCACGTTCCTGATGCCTGTGGAAGACGTGTTCTCGATCTCGGGTCGTGGCACCGTGGTGACGGGTCGTGTTGAGCGCGGCATCATCAAGGTCGGCGAAGAAATCGAAATCGTCGGTATCCGTGACACCGTGAAGACGACTTGCACGGGCGTGGAAATGTTCCGCAAGCTGCTGGATCAAGGNCAGGCTGGCGACAACGTCGGTATCCTGCTGCGCGGCACCAAGCGTGAAGAAGTCGAGCGCGGCCAAGTGCTGGCCAAGCCGGGTTCGATCAAGCCGCACACGGAATTCACCGCCGAGGTGTACATCCTGTCCAAGGAAGAAGGCGGCCGTCACACCCCGTTCTTCAACGGCTATCGTCCCCAGTTCTACTTCCGTACCACGGACGTGACGGGCACGATCGACCTGCCGGCTGACAAGGAAATGGTTCTGCCGGGCGACAACGTCTCCATCGTTGTGAAGTTGCTGGCTCCCATCGCCATGGAAGAAGGCCTGCGTTTCGCCATCCGTGAAGGCGGTCGTACCGTCGGCGCCGGCGTCGTTGCCAGCATCATCAAGTAAGTTGTGTTGAAAATGCAGCTGGTGTTAAAATACCAGCTGCATTTTTTGCTGTCTTGTAGTAATATATAAGGCTATCCATTTCCCGGGTGGTCTTGCTGCCAGGTAATCGTAGGGGCATAGCTCAATTGGCAGAGCGTCGGTCTCCAAAACCGAAGGTTGTGGGTTCGATTCCTACTGCCCCTGCCACACAACCCTTGTGTGGTTTCTCCCTATCTGGCTCGCGGCGTCAGAAAATGTCCAATACCAATGTAGAAACCGTTAGCCGTACCGCTGATCGCGTCAAGCTCGTCTTGGCCGTTTTGGTCGTCGTTGCTGGCATTTACGGATTTTCGGCGCTGAGTGCGCAGCCTCTGGTCGCGCGGGTGTCCGTTTTCCTGGGTTCGCTGGTCCTGGCTGCCGTCATCGTCTGGTTCAGTGAGCCGGGCCGTCGTTTCGCCGGCTTTGCGCATGCCTCCTACGAGGAAGTGCGCCGCCGTGTGACCTGGCCGACGCGCAAGGAAACCGTGCAGATGACGGGCGTGGTGTTCGCGTTCGTTATCGTCATGTCCATCCTGTTGTGGTTTGTGGACAAGCTTATTCAGTGGGGTCTGTATGACCTCCTCATGGGCTGGAACTAAGGACGCGTAATGAGTAAGCGTTGGTATGTCGTCCATGTGTATTCCGGCATGGAGAAAAGTGTTAATCGTGCGCTGGTGGAACGTATCCAGCGCGCGGATCTGGAAAACTCCTTTGGTCGTATCCTCGTTCCTTCCGAAGAAGTCGTGGAAGTGAAGGGCGGCCAGAAGTCGATCACCGAGCGCCGTATTTATCCGGGCTATGTGCTGGTCGAAATGGAGCTGACGGATGAAACCTGGCACTTGGTGAAGAGTACGCCTCGCGTGACGGGCTTCCTGGGTGGCACCGGTAACCGGCCGACGCCGATTTCCGAGCGCGAAGTCCAGGGCATCCTGTCACAAATGGAAGAGGGTGGTGAAAAGCCCCGTCCAAAGATTCTGTTCGAAGTGGGCGAAATGGTGCGCGTCAAGGAAGGTCCGTTCGCGGATTTCAATGGCAGCGTCGAAGACGTCAACTACGAGAAAAGCAAAGTCCGCGTCACGGTCACGATTTTCGGTCGTGCCACGCCGGTCGAGCTGGATTTCAGCCAGGTCGAAAAGACCTGAGCTTCTGAGGGAAGCGTGCTTCAGCTGGTCTGGGGGCGCTTCCGATTTTCAACATCGGGGAGTTTCCCGTTCCGGGAAACGTTTGTACCCGTCTGGAGTTAAAGATGGCGAAGAAAATCGTCGGCTTTATCAAGCTGCAGGTTCCGGCTGGTAAGGCTAATCCTTCCCCCCCTATCGGTCCGGCGCTGGGTCAGCGCGGTCTGAACATCATGGAATTCTGCAAGGCGTTCAACGCCAAGACGCAGAGCCTGGAGCCGGGTCTGCCCATCCCCGTGGTCATCACTGCCTACGCGGACAAGAGCTTCACCTTCATCATGAAGACCCCGCCCGCGACCATTCTGATCAAGAAGGCCGCTGGTGTGCAAAAGGGTTCGCCCAAGCCCCATACCGACAAGGTCGGCACGCTGACGCGCGCCCAGGCTGAAGAAATCGCCAAGACCAAGGCGCCTGACCTGACCGCTGCCGATCTGGACGCCGCTGTGCGCACGATCGCTGGTAGCGCTGCCAGCATGGGTATTACGGTTGAAGGAGTGATCTGACATGGCTAAGCTTTCCAAGCGCACCGCTGCTCTGCGTGCCAAGATCGACCGCACCAAGCTGTACCCCGTCGCTGACGCGCTGGCCCTGATCAAGGACACTGCGACTGCCAAGTTCGACGAATCCGTCGATGTGGCCGTGCAGCTGGGTATCGACCCCCGCAAGTCGGACCAACTGGTTCGTGGCTCCGTGGTTCTGCCTGCCGGTACCGGCAAGAGCGTCCGCGTTGCTGTTTTCGCCCAAGGCGAAAAAGCGGAAGCCGCCAAGGCTGCCGGCGCCGACATCGTTGGCCTGGAAGACCTGGCCGAGCGTATCAAGGGTGGTCAGATCGACTTCGACGTGGTCATTGCTTCGCCCGATACGATGCGTGTCGTCGGTGCCCTGGGTCAAGTCCTGGGCCCCCGTGGCCTGATGCCGAACCCGAAGGTCGGCACCGTGACCCCGGACGTCGTCACCGCTGTCAAGAATGCCAAGGCTGGCCAAGTGCAATACCGTACCGACAAGGCCGGTATCATCCACGCCACCATCGGCCGTGCTTCGTTCGACGTGGCTCAGCTGCAGACCAACCTGGCTGCTCTGATCGACGCGCTGAACAAGGCTCGTCCCGCTGCCGCCAAGGGCGTTTACCTGCGTAAGGTTGCCGTGTCCTCCACCATGGGTGGCGGCGCACGTGTGGAAGTCGCTTCGCTGACTGCCGCCTGATAGTAGGTTTGTTGTAAAGACTTTGGGCTTCATCCGGGCCTTGTGCCCGGATGCTGCTGTCAAAGACCGCTGGAATGCCCGGCAGCCGCCACATCGCTTGCGATGTGTACGTCAACCGGGGATTTAATGATGCAGGTAGCTGTGTCTCCAGCGTAGACGGCGTCCCACGGAAGATTTCTTGTAGTTCAAGAACTCGTCCAGGTTCGCCGCATTCGGTACGACATCGGGATTTTCCTGGTGTCCTTTGATGGAGTGTTCAACCGTGAGTCTCAATCGTCAAGAGAAAGCGGCAGTTATCGAAGAAGTTTCGGCCGAACTGGTCGAAGCCAAGTCGATCGTTGTCGCTGAGTATCGTGGTCTGGACGTCGCCTCCGTCACCGTACTGCGCAAGAATGCGCGCCAATCGGGCGTCTATCTGCGTGTTCTGAAGAACACGCTGGTGCGTCGCGCTGTTGCCGGCACGGCTTTCGAGCCGCTGTCCGAGCAACTGACCGGTCCGCTGATGTACGCCATCAGCAATGATCCGGTTGCGGCCGCCAAGGTGCTGAGTGACTTCGCTAAGACCAACGACAAGCTGGTCATCAAGGGCGGTTCGCTGCCCAATAGCGTGCTCGACGTTGAAGGTGTGAAGGCCCTGGCCTCCCTGCCGTCGCGTGAAGAGCTGCTGGCGAAGCTGCTGGGCACCATGCAAGCCCCGATTGCGCAATTTGCACGTACGCTCAACGAAGTGCCGACCAAGTTCGTGCGTGGCCTCGCGGCCGTGCGCGACCAGAAGGCCGAAGCCTGATCAGGCTTCCCCTCTGGAAATGGTCGGTATCAATTGAACGACTGAGCGACAACCATACCCTGGCATTATCCAATTTTGGAGTTCTTTGAAAATGGCACTGAATAAAGCTGAAATCCTCGAAGCCATCGCTGGCCTCACCGTGCTCGAACTGTCCGAGCTGATCAAGGATCTGGAAGAAAAGTTTGGCGTGTCGGCTGCTGCCGCCGCTGTTGCTGTGGCCGCTCCGGCTGCTGGCGCTGCTGCTCCCGCAGCTGAAGAAAAGACCGAATTTGACGTCGTGCTGCTCGAAGCCGGCGCCAACAAGGTCAGCGTCATCAAGGCCGTGCGTGAACTGACGGGCCTGGGCCTGAAGGAAGCCAAGGACCTGGTCGATGGCGCTCCCAAGACCGTGAAGGAAGCGCTGGCCAAGGCTGACGCCGAAGCCGCCAAGAAGAAGCTGGAAGAAGCCGGCGCCAAGGTCGAACTGAAGTAAGACCTGCGTTTTGCTGCCCGGAGAGGTCTTGGTGCCTCCTCCGGGCTTTTGCGTTTCCAGGAAACCCATCTGGCCAGCTGGGTTTTGTCCCGCAGTCGGATTTCCTGGAGTCGTACCTGGGGCCGTGGTTTGACGGTCCATGCAACCTCGAGTCGGAGTGCTCATGCCTTACTCGTTTACCGAAAAAAAGCGCATCCGCAAAAATTTTGCCAAGCGGGAAGACGTTCAGAACGTGCCGTACCTGCTGGCAACGCAGCTGCAGTCCTTCCGGACGTTTTTGCAGGCGGAAGTGTCCTCATCCGAGCGCAAGGATGAAGGCCTGCAAGCCGCTTTTTCTTCTATTTTCCCGATCGTCAGCCATAATCAGATGGCTCGTCTGGAATTCGTCAGCTACACGCTCGGCGAACCGGTCTTCGACGTAAAGGAATGCCAGCAACGTGGTCTGACCTATGCGTCGCCGCTGCGCGCCAAAGTCCGCCTGGTGCTGCTCGACCGTGAAGTGAGCAAACCGACAGTCAAGGAAGTGAAGGAACAGGAAGTCTATATGGGCGAAATTCCGCTCATGACCGACACCGGTTCGTTCGTCATCAACGGTACTGAGCGCGTCATCGTGTCGCAGCTGCACCGTTCGCCCGGCGTGTTCTTCGAGCACGATCGCGGCAAGACCCATAGCTCCGGCAAGCTGTTGTTCTCTGCTCGCGTGATTCCCTACCGCGGCTCTTGGCTGGACTTCGAGTTCGACCCCAAGGATCTGTTGTTCTTCCGCGTTGACCGCCGTCGCAAGATGCCGGTGTCGATCCTGCTGAAGGCCATTGGCATGACGCCGGAATCCATTCTGGCCTACTTCTTCGATTTCGACCACTTCGACCTGAAGAGCGAAGGCGGCATGATGGAGTTCGTGCCGGAACGCTGGAAGGGTGAAGTGGCGCGCTTTGACATCACCGACCGCGAAGGTACGGTGCTTGTCGAGAAGGACAAGCGTATCAATGCCAAGCATCTGCGCGATATCGCCAAGGCGGGTATCGAGTGGATTTCCGTGCCCGAGGACTTCCTCGTGGGCCGTGTGCTGGCCAAGAACATCGTTGACCCGGATACCGGCGAAGTGCTGGCCAACGCCAACGACGAAATCACCGAGAGCCTGCTGGAAAACCTGCGCAGCGCTGGCGTGCCGTCCATCCAGACGCTGTACACCAACGATCTGGACCGCGGCCCCTACATCTCGATGACGCTGCGTACCGACGATACGGCAGACCAGAATGCTGCCCGCGTCGCGATCTACCGCATGATGCGTCCTGGCGAGCCGCCCACGGAAGAAGCTGTCGAGGCCCTGTTCAACCGTCTGTTCTACAGCGAAGAGTCGTATGACCTGTCGCGCGTGGGCCGGATGAAGGTCAACAGCCGCCTGAACCGCGAAAACGTGCTGGAAGGCCCGACCACGCTGACCAACGAAGATATCGTTGAAACCATCAAGCTGCTGGTCGAGTTGCGTAACGGCCGCGGCCAGATCGACGATATCGACCACTTGGGCAATCGTCGCGTGCGCTGTGTGGGCGAACTGGCCGAGAACCAGTTCCGTGCCGGCCTGGTGCGTGTCGAGCGCGCCGTCAAGGAACGTCTGGGCCAGGCCGAGACCGAAAACCTGATGCCGCACGACCTGATCAACTCCAAGCCGATTTCTGCGGCCATCAAGGAGTTCTTCGGTTCCAGCCAGCTGTCGCAGTTCATGGACCAGACCAACCCGCTGTCGGAAATCACGCACAAGCGTCGTGTGTCCGCACTGGGCCCGGGCGGTCTGACCCGCGAGCGCGCCGGCTTCGAAGTGCGCGACGTGCACCCGACCCACTACGGCCGCGTGTGCCCCATCGAAACGCCTGAAGGCCCGAACATCGGCCTGATCAACTCGATGGCTCTGTACGCCCGCCTGAACGAATATGGCTTCCTGGAGACGCCGTATCGCAAGGTTGAGGACGGCCGCGTCACCGACAAGATCGACTACCTGTCGGCCATCGAGGAAAACCGCTACGTCATCGCCCAGGCCAACGCGCGCCTGGATGAAGAAAACCGTTTCATGGACGATCTGGTTGCCTGCCGTGAAGATGGCGAAACCATGATGACGTCCGGTGCCAACGTGCATTACATGGACGTTGCGCCGTCGCAGATCGTGTCCGTGGCGGCTTCGCTGATTCCGTTCCTGGAGCACGATGACGCCAACCGAGCACTGATGGGCGCCAACATGCAACGCCAGGCCGTGCCCTGCCTGCGTCCGGAGAAGCCTCTGGTCGGTACCGGCATCGAGCGCACCGTGGCTGTTGACTCGGGTACGACCGTGCAGGCCCGCCGTGGCGGTATCGTCGATTACGTCGATGCCGAGCGCGTGGTGATCCGTGTCAACGACGAAGAAAACGTCGCTGGCGAAGTCGGCGTCGATATCTACAACCTGATCAAGTACACGCGTTCCAACCAGAACACCAATATCAACCAGCGCCCCATCGTGCGTCGTGGTGATCTGGTGGCTCGTGGCGACGTGCTGGCTGATGGCGCTTCGACCGATCTGGGCGAACTGGCGCTGGGCCAGAACATGCTGATCGCGTTCATGCCCTGGAACGGCTACAACTTCGAGGATTCGATCCTGATCTCCGAGAACGTTGTTGCCAATGACCGCTATACCTCGGTGCACATCGAGGAACTGACGGTCGTGGCGCGCGATACCAAGCTGGGTGCTGAAGAAATCACGCGCGATATCAGCAACCTGCCTGAAGTGCAGCTGAACCGCCTGGATGATTCCGGCATCGTGCACATCGGCGCGGAAGTGCGTGCTGATGACGTGCTGGTCGGCAAGGTGACGCCCAAGGGCGAAACCCAGCTGACGCCGGAAGAAAAGCTGCTGCGCGCGATTTTCGGCGAGAAGGCTTCCGATGTGAAGGACACCTCGCTGCGCGTGCCCTCGGGCATGGTCGGCACCGTCATCGACGTGCAGGTGTTCACGCGTGAAGGCATCGTGCGCGACAAGCGCGCCCAGTCCATCATCGACGATGAACTGCGCCGCTATCGCCAGGACCTGAACGACCAGCTGCGTATCGTCGAGAACGATACCTTCGATCGTATCGAGAAGCTGCTGGTCGGCAAGACCGTCAATGGCGGCCCGCGCAAGCTGGCCAAGGGTTCCGTGCTGAGCAAGGAATACCTGGCTGACCTGACCGACCGCTGGCAGTGGTTCGACATCCGCCTGGCCGACGAGCAACACGCGCTGGTGCTGGAGCAGGCCAAGGAATCGCTGGAGCAGAAACGCCACCAGTTCGATCTGGCCTTCGAAGAGAAGCGCAAGAAGCTGACGCAAGGCGATGAGCTGCCTCCGGGCGTGCTGAAGATGGTCAAGGTGTACCTGGCCGTCAAGCGCCGCCTGCAGCCTGGCGACAAGATGGCAGGCCGCCACGGTAACAAGGGTGTGGTGTCACGCATCCTGCCGGTGGAAGACATGCCCCACATGGCTGACGGTACGCCGGCCGACATCGTGCTGAACCCGCTGGGCGTGCCTTCGCGGATGAACGTCGGTCAGGTGCTGGAAGTTCACCTGGGCTGGGCTGCCAAGGGTCTGGGCCATCGTGTCGCCGAAATGCTGGCCGATGAGCGCAAGATCGAAGTCGCCAAGCTGCGTGCCTTCTTCGACAAGGTGTACAACGGTTCCGGCACGCCGGCCGCGCTGGATACCCTGACGGATGATGAAATCATCACGATGGCGTACAACCTGAAGAACGGCGTGCCCCTGGCAACGCCGGTGTTCGACGGCGCCAGCGAGGAAGACATCGAGCAGATGCTGCGTCTGGCCTACCCGGATGACATCGCCGAGAAGCTGCGCCTGACCGATAGCCGCACGCAAGCGTGGCTGATCGACGGCCGCACCGGCGAACCGTTCGAGCGCCCCGTCACCGTCGGCTACATGCACTATCTGAAGCTGCACCACTTGGTCGATGACAAGATGCACGCACGTTCGACCGGCCCGTACTCGCTGGTGACCCAGCAGCCGCTGGGTGGTAAGGCGCAATTCGGTGGCCAGCGTTTCGGGGAGATGGAAGTGTGGGCGCTGGAAGCCTACGGCGCCTCCTACACCCTGCAGGAAATGCTGACGGTGAAGTCCGACGATATCAATGGCCGTACCAAGGTCTATGAGAACATCGTCAAGGGCGATCACACCATCGACGCCGGCATGCCCGAGTCGTTCAACGTGCTGGTCAAGGAAATTCGTTCCCTGGCCATCGACATGGATTTGGAGCGTAACTAATGAAAGCGCTACTCGACCTTTTCAAACAGGTTTCGCAGGATGATCAGTTCGACGCGATCAAGGTCGGCCTGGCGTCGCCCGAAAAGATCCGTTCCTGGTCCTTCGGCGAGGTGCGCAAGCCCGAAACCATCAACTACCGCACGTTCAAGCCCGAGCGCGACGGCCTGTTCTGCGCCAAGATCTTTGGCCCGGTCAAGGACTACGAGTGCTTGTGCGGCAAGTACAAGCGCCTGAAGCATCGTGGCGTCATTTGCGAGAAGTGCGGTGTTGAAGTCACCGTGGCCAAGGTGCGCCGCGAGCGCATGGGCCACATCGAGCTGGCCAGCCCGGTCGCGCACATCTGGTTCCTGAAGAGCCTGCCGTCCCGTCTGGGCATGGTGCTCGACATGACGCTGCGCGACATCGAGCGCGTGCTGTACTTCGAAGCCTGGTGCGTGATCGAACCCGGCATGACGCCGCTCAAGCGCGGCCAGATCATGTCGGACGACGATTACCTCGCCAAGACCGAGGAATACGGTGACGACTTCCGTGCCCTGATGGGCGCGGAAGCCGTGCGCGAACTGCTGCGCTCCATCGACATCGACCGCGAAGTGGAAACGCTGCGCGGCGAGTTGAAGGCCACTTCGTCCGACGCCAAGATCAAGAAGATTTCCAAGCGCCTGAAGGTGCTGGAAGGCTTCCAGAAGTCCGGCATCAAGCCTGACTGGATGATCATGGAAGTGCTGCCCGTGCTGCCGCCGGACCTGCGTCCGCTGGTGCCGCTGGATGGCGGCCGCTTCGCGACCTCCGATCTGAACGATCTGTACCGCCGCGTCATCAACCGCAACAACCGCCTGAAGCGCCTGCTGGAACTGAAGGCGCCGGAAATCATCCTGCGCAACGAAAAGCGCATGCTGCAGGAAGCGGTGGATTCGTTGCTGGACAACGGCCGTCGCGGCAAGGCCATGACGGGCGCCAACAAGCGCCAGCTGAAGTCGCTGGCCGACATGATCAAGGGCAAGGGCGGTCGTTTCCGTCAGAACCTGCTGGGCAAGCGCGTGGACTACTCGGGCCGTTCGGTCATCGTGGTGGGCCCGCAGCTGCGTCTGCACCAGTGCGGTCTGCCCAAACTGATGGCGCTGGAACTGTTCAAGCCGTTCATCTTCAACCGCCTGGAAGCGATGGGTCTCACGACCACCATCAAGGCGGCCAAGAAGATGGTCGAAAGCCATGAACCGGTGGTGTGGGATATCCTCGAAGAGGTCATCCGCGAACACCCGGTGATGCTGAACCGGGCGCCGACGCTGCACCGTCTGGGCATTCAGGCATTCGAACCGACCCTGATCGAAGGCAAGGCCATCCAGCTGCACCCGCTGGTCTGCGCGGCGTTCAACGCCGACTTCGACGGTGACCAGATGGCCGTGCACGTGCCGCTTTCGCTGGAAGCCCAGCTGGAAGCGCGCACCCTGATGCTGGCCTCGAACAACGTGCTGTTCCCCGCCAGCGGCGAGCCGTCCATCGTGCCGTCGCAGGATATCGTGCTGGGTCTGTACTACGCGACCCGCGAGCGTATCAACGGCAAGGGCGAAGGCATGTTCATGACGGACATCGCCGAAGTCCAGCGCGCCTACGACAACGGTGAAGTCGAGCTGCACAGCCGCATCACCGTGCGCCTGAACGAGTATGTGAAGGACGAGAACGGCGAATTCCAGCCGGTGCTGCGCCGCTTCCAGACGACCGTCGGCCGCGCGCTGCTGTCCGAGATCCTGCCCAAGGGCCTGCCCTTCGAGTCGCTCAACCGCGCCTTGAAGAAGAAGGAAATCTCGCGCCTGATCAACCAGTCGTTCCGCCGCTGCGGCCTGCGCGCCACGGTGATCTTCGCTGACAAGCTGATGCAGTCGGGTTTCCGCCTGTCCACGCGCGCTGGTATCTCCATCGCCATGGGCGACATGGTGATCCCGGACGTCAAGGTCAAGATCCTGGACGAAGCCAGCGCCGAAGTGAAGGAAATCGACAAGCAGTATTCCTCCGGTCTGGTGACGGCGCAGGAACGCTACAACAACGTCGTGGATATCTGGGGCAAGGCTGGCGATAAGGTCGGCAAGGCGATGATGGAGCAGCTGGCTACCGAGCCGGTGCTGGATCGTCATGGCAAGGAAGTGCGCCAGGAATCGTTCAACTCCATCTACATGATGGCTGACTCCGGCGCCCGGGGTTCCGCTGCACAGATCCGCCAGCTGGCCGGTATGCGCGGCCTGATGGCTAAGCCTGACGGCTCCATCATTGAAACGCCCATTACCGCCAACTTCCGCGAAGGCCTGAACGTACTGCAGTACTTCATCTCCACTCACGGGGCGCGTAAAGGTCTGGCCGATACGGCACTGAAGACGGCAAACTCGGGTTACCTGACGCGCCGTCTGGTGGACGTTACGCAGGATCTGGTGATTCGCGGTGACGATTGCGGTACCTCGCACGGCTACGTCATGCGCGCGTTGGTCGAAGGCGGTGAGGTTATCGAAGCCCTGCGCGACCGTGTGCTGGGCCGCGTGGCTGCGATTGACATCGTCAATCCGGATACCCAGGAAACCGTGATCCCGGCCGGCACCATGCTGGACGAAGATGCGGTCGAACTGATCGACGCCGTGGGCGTGGACGAGATCAAGGTCCGCACGCCGCTGACCTGCGAAACCCGTCACGGCCTGTGCGCCAAGTGCTATGGCCGCGACCTGGGTCGTGGTTCGCTGGTCAACGTTGGCGAAGCGGTCGGCGTCATCGCCGCCCAGTCCATCGGTGAGCCCGGCACGCAGCTGACGATGCGTACCTTCCACATCGGGGGCGCGGCATCGCGTGCGGCACTGGCCAGCGGCGTGGAAACCAAGGTGAGCGGCCGTGTCGCATTCGCCAGTTCCATGCGCTATGTCACCAACGTCAAGGGCGAGCGCGTGGCGATCTCCCGTTCCGGTGAAATCGTCATCTCGGATGACAACGGCCGCGAACGCGAACGCCACAAGGTGCCTTACGGCGCCACCGTGCTGGTGGGTGACGGCGACGTTGCCCAGGCCGGTACGCGTCTGGCATCGTGGGATCCGCTGACGCGCCCCATCGTGTCGGAATACGTTGGCAAGGTGCGCTTCGAGAACATCGAAGAAGGCGTGACCGTTGCCAAGCAGGTCGATGAAGTCACCGGCCTGTCCACGCTGGTTGTCATTACGCCCAAGACGCGTGGCGGCAAACAGGCGCTGCGTCCGCAGATCAAGCTGCTCAATGAGCAGAATGAGGAAGTCCGCATCCCCGGCACCGATCACCTGGTGAACATTTCGTTCCCGGTGGGCGCGCTGATCACGGTGCGCGACGGCCAGGACGTTTCCATCGGTGAAGTGCTGGCGCGTATTCCGCAGGAATCGCAGAAGACCCGCGATATTACCGGGGGTCTGCCGCGCGTGGCCGAGCTGTTCGAAGCCCGTTCGCCCAAGGATGCCGGTCTGCTGGCCGAAGTCACGGGTACGGTTTCGTTCGGCAAGGACACCAAGGGCAAGCAACGTCTGGTCATCACCGACATGGAAGGCGTGGCGCACGAGTTCCTGATTCCGAAGGAAAAGCAGGTACTGGTGCACGACGGCCAGGTCGTGAACAAGGGTGAAATGATCGTTGACGGTCCGGCCGACCCGCACGATATCCTGCGTCTGCAAGGGATCGAAGCGCTGGCGTCCTACATCGTTGACGAAGTCCAGGACGTGTACCGTCTGCAAGGCGTGAAGATCAACGACAAGCACATTGAAGTGATCGTGCGCCAGATGCTGCGCCGCGTGCATGTCGTGGATGCCGGTGATACCGACTTCATTCCTGGCGAACAGGTCGAGCGTTCGGAACTGCTCAACGCCAACGATCGCATGGATGCCGAGGGCCTGCGCCCCGCTACCTACGAAAACGTGCTGTTGGGTATTACCAAGGCTTCGCTCTCGACCGATTCGTTCATCTCGGCGGCTTCCTTCCAGGAAACCACCCGGGTGCTGACCGAAGCGGCCATCATGGGCAAGCGCGACGACCTGCGCGGCTTGAAGGAAAACGTCATTGTGGGCCGCCTGATCCCGGCAGGTACCGGTCTGGCTTACCACGGTGCACGCAAGGAGAAGGAGAGCTTCGAGGCTGCAGAGCGCGAAGCCGCCCGTGCGCTGGCCAACCCGTTCGAGGACGATCCGCTGCCGCCCAGCGGCAACCCGTTCGAAAACGTGTCCCTGCAGGCCAGCAATCCCGAAACGCCCGAGGAGTAATCCCCGTACAAGATTCCGCCGCGTGATACGCGGCGGGCTTGACTCCCCCATGTTGCCTCGGGCGGCATGGGGGTTTGTTTTTTATGGAGTTGTCATGACGCCGGTTCATATCGAGACCATGCGGCTGGAAGACCTGGATGCCGTTCTGGACTTGCAGGCCCAGGTTTACGATGCCGATATTCTTGAAGATGCGGATTTCTATGCCAACCGTCTGGCATTGGCGGGGACGAGCTGCTGGGTGGCTCGCGCCGGAAATACCAGCGTGTGCGGTTATCTGATTTCCTATCCCTGGGACGAAGGCCTGCCGCCTGCGCTCAATGCGCCGCTGCAAGGCTTGCCGCAACCTGCCGATACCTGGTTCCTGCACGATTGTGCCGTGGCACCCCGCATGGCCGGACAAGGCGTGGCCAGCCGCTTGTTGAGCTTTGGCAGGCAATGGGCGCAGGTCGCCGGCATGCGGCGCGCAGCGCTGGTTTCGCTGGGCCATGCCCGGGCCTATTGGCTGCGCCATGGTTTTGCGCCAGTCGAGGTGCAGCCTGGCAGCCCGGTAGAGCACAAGCTGGCGGGCTATGGCGCGGGCGCCAGCTGGATGACCCTGGCGCTCTGAGCCGGCCATGCCCGGGATTATCTTTTAAATAGAGACATTGAATTGTTTTAAGGCATATTTATTGCCTGATTGTTCATCCCTACAATTCACTCCATCGGTTCTGTGCTGGCACGCATGCACATGCGGCAGCACAGACGCACTGGTGGTATCACCAGTGATTGTCACCCGCCCGGAAGCGTTGGCGCCCACCAGGGATGGTCAGCGGAGTCGGGCTGATAGAGGAGTGAATCATGTCTGCCAAGCAAGCTGTATTGTTCGTTTCGCATGGCTCCCCGACCTTTGCCGTGGAGCCGGGGCTGGCTGGCCCGCAACTGCGCCAGTTGGGGGTAGCATTGGCCCGCCCGTCTGCCATCGTAGTGATCTCGCCGCACTGGATGACGCGGGGTGGCGCCTTGATCAGCGCGGCCACGCAACAGGAAACCATCCATGATTTCGGCGGGTTCCCGGCAGAGCTTTATACCTTGCAATATCCTGCCCAGGGGGCGCCGGCATTGGCGGCCCGTGTGGCAACACTGTTGCAGCAGGCTGGTATTGCAACCGGCCTGGATGAGACGCGTGGCCTGGATCATGGCGCCTGGGTGCCTTTGCGCTATTTGTATCCCGATGCCGATGTACCGGTGTTCCAGGTCGCCTTGCCGTATCCGCTGGATACCCATGCGGCACTGGCCTTGGGCCGCGCCTTGCGGCCGTTGCGGGATGAAGGCGTGCTGTTGCTGGCTTCGGGCAGCCTGACCCATAACCTGTACGAGATCAGCCGCGAGGCAGGTGCATCCGGTACGGGCGATGCCGAGGCCTATGCTTTGGCCTTCACCCATTGGGTCAGGGAGACGGTCCAGGCAGGGGATTGGCAACGGCTGGCAGACTATCGCCGCCTGGCGCCGGAAGCCGTGCGCGCCCATCCTACGGACGAACATTTCTTGCCTTTGTTGATTGCCGCGGGGGCGACGGAAGACAGTGAAGCGGTGCAAGTGTTTGATGGTGGTGTAACGTATGGCGTGCTGGCAATGGAGTCATATGCCTGGGGCGTACCGGCACAAGCCCGTCCACAGTAAAGAGGAAAACAATCATGAATGATCGTCAACAAACTGCCGTGGCCGTGAATACCGCGCCGTATGCCGCGTTGCTGCTGCGCTTGGCGCTGGGCATCATGTATCTGGCACACGGTTTGACCAAACTGCTGGTATTTACCTTGCCAGGCACTGCCGGTTTCTTCGAGTCTGTCGGTTTTCCGGGCTGGATGGCGTACCCGGTCACGGCATTTGAATTGCTGGGTGGCGTGGCCTTGATCCTGGGTATTTTCCCGCGGTGGGTGGCTGCGATTGCCGCAGTGCAGTTGCTGGCGGCGGCAACCGTGCATTTCAGTAACGGCTGGAGCTTCTCCAACCCGAATGGCGGCTGGGAGTATCCGGTGTTTCTGGCAGTCGCTGCGGCGGCGCTGGCGCTGCTGGGTGACGGCGCCTATGCGCTCAAGCGTTCACGCGACTGAACGCCGCGATCTTCGTATCGCGGTTCGAGTAGCCAGCCCCTGATCCAGGGGCTGTTTTTTTTCGCTGAAAGAAAAGTTATCCACAGATTTTGCAAATATCGCTGAGTTTCTGCAAGCAACCTGTGGAAAACTATTTTGCCGGGTCTGGCAGGACATGGGCGGAAGCAGGCCGGGGAGGCGGTGCGTCGGGCCGCAGGGGCCGATGGACATGTTGTACGAATGGCGCCATCTTGCCCATTCGTGCGGGAAAAGTGCGAGACAGGATTTCGTTATTTTCTAATAAATCCATATTTCATGCGGCTTTCCAGGTAGGGATGAAATCCTGCATGGCTGTTTCCAGCGCCTGCCTGGCAGACCAGAATTCTTGCCGAGAGGGGGGGTGTGGCGCGTCTGACGCTTTCGATTTTCCGGGGCAGATCGCTGGCGCCATAAGGATGTGCCGACCTGGGAACGGGACGGGAAGCCTGGAGGCAAGCCACTGCGCAAGGAGGTACTGTACGGACTTCCAGGCTTGTCCGGGCCGATGTTCTTCACACTTTTATCCACAGGCTGAATGAGCCGTGATGATTTCCCGGCATAACTGATAGTGGAATTTGTGAAGCCCGGATTCAGGCTTCTGCAAGCTTCATAAATTAGAATCCGATTCCAATTTCCAAAAATAAGGAAAAATTCGGAAAAAGGAATTTCATTCCGGATTCTGCCAGGCATCACACAGCCCCCTGCCTGGCATAAGAATGGGCGTTGACGCTGGTGCATGCCAGCAGCTCCGCTCTCAAGAGAGTGGAATAGAGGAGCACATATGACAAAGAGCGATACCGGGCATGCGGAACATGCCATCCAGACCCGTCGCGCGACGGCAAGCGGCTGGTTGGGTTCTGTACTCGAATACTACGATTTCTTCATTTACGCCACGGCGGCAGCCTTGGTGTTTCCACAGATTTTCTTTCCCAGCACCGATCCGAAAGTTGCCATTGTGGCGTCACTGGCCACCTATGGTGTCGGGTATGTGGCGCGTCCTATCGGCGCTTTCGTCCTGGGGCATTGGGGAGACACGAAAGGCCGCAAGAATGTCCTGCTGACATGTATGTTCCTGATGGGCTTTTCCACGATTGCCGTGGGCCTGCTCCCGACATATAACCAGGCGGGCCTGTTGGCGCCAACCTTGCTGGTTTTGCTGCGTCTGGTGCAGGGTTTTGCCGTTGCCGGTGAAATCTCGGGGGCCAGCTCGATGATTCTGGAGCACTCGCCGTTTGGCCGCCGTGGCTTTTTTGCCAGCTTCACGCTGCAAGGGGTGCAGGTCGGCCAGATCCTGGCGGCGGCCGTGTTCCTGCCGCTGGCGCACTACATGCCGGAAGATGCCTTCAACAGCTGGGGCTGGCGCATTCCGTTCCTGCTGAGCTTCATTGTCATCATCATGGGCTATATCATCCGCCGCAAGGTGGACGAGACTCCGATTTTCCGTGAGGAAGCCAAGGATGGCGCCCCGCTGCGCACGCCGGTTCTGGACGCGTTCAAATACTACTGGCGCGATATGCTGCGTGTTGCCTGCATGGCCCTGATGAACGTCATTCCCGTGATCGCCACGATTTTCGGTGCGGCATATGCGGTGCAGCCGGCGTATGGCATCGGCTTCGCCAAGGATGTCTATCTCTGGATTCCTGTGCTGGGCAACTGCCTGGCCGTGCTGATCATTCCGTTCGTGGGTAACCTCTCCGATCGTATCGGCCGCCGTCCGCCGATTATTGTCGGGGCATTGGTGTCGGGCCTGCTGGCATTCGCCTATCTCTATGCCATCAGCATCAAGAGCGTGCCGCTGGCCATCACTTTCTCGCTGCTGATGTGGGGGGTGGTTTACCAAGGCTACAACGCCATTTTCCCGAGCTACTTTCCCGAACTGTTCCCGGCCCGTACCCGCGTTTCGGCCATGGCTATCGCGCAGAATACCGGCACGACCATTTCCGCGCTGCTGCCCGCGCTGTTTACCATCGTGGCGCCGCCGGAGTCGCGCAGCATTCCGCTGGTCGTCGGTTCCATCGCCTTTGGTGTGACGGTGATAGCCGCCATGGCGGCCTGGACCGCGCGGGAAACGTACCGGATTCGCAGTCATGAACTGGGCGAACCGAATGCCAAACCTGTGCCCAAGGACGAGTACGACCGCTTGCGTGCCGAAGCGATTGCCAAGGCGCGTGCCGCCAAGGGCTGAAACGGCAAAGCGCAGGCCGCAGATGGGCTGGCCGTGAGCCGCGTCGGCGTCTCGCGGTTGCCGCCATAGACAAGGCCAGCCTGCCGGCTGGCCTTTTTCATGCTGCCTGCTGCCGCAGCACAGCGCACGCCTATCCCACGGTACGCGTCAGCAGCGGTGATTCCCGGCTGGCACGGCCAAGCGCCGAGGCAGTTTCCAGGGCGACGGGAAGCAAGGCCTGCATGCGTTCCTGTGTGAAACGGAAAGACGGGCCGGTAATACACAAGGCGCCCAGCGCCTGACGGCTGACCGGGCTGAATACAGGCACGGCCAGGGCGCTCATGCCCTGCTCATTGGAGTCGAATATCATAGCGTGGCCTTGCGCCCGGACTTTCTCCAACTGGGCCAGCACTGCCTGGAGGGAGCGTGGCGCATGCGGGCCTTGGGTGGGTTCAGGCGCCAGCCCCTGTTCCGCGATGAGACGCAGGGCCTGATCTTCCGGCAGGGTGGCCAGCCAGGCCAGGCCTGTTGCGGTTGCGGCGAGGTTCACGATACAGCCTGGGCCGGGCTCATAACGCAAACCGGGCCCGGCGCCTTGGGCCTTCGCAATCCAGATCAATTGCTCGCGATTGACGACGGCCAGGCGCACCAGCTCGCCGCTTTGCCGGGCGGCATAGTCCAGTGGCGGCTGCACGGCGTCGGTCAGGCCTGTCGCAGCCAGATAGTCCAGCGCGACGGAAATAATCTTCACCGTCAGGCAGAAACGGCCATCATGGGTATGGCTGACATAGCCCATATGCTGCAGATCGCTCAGCAAGCGATGGATGGCGGTCTTGGGAATCGCGAGGCGTTCCGCAATTTCCGACATGGGCAGCCCGTCTGAAGCATGGGCCAGCAATTCGACGACTCGCAAGGCTCGGTCGCGGGAGGGGGGCATTTGCAACGATCCTATCAAATAAGGCTGTCTCGCAATGGAGACGCGGCATCTTACGTATCCGGTGGGGCGATTTGCAAGGCTGGCACGCCGCTTGGGGCGAGAGCCAGCCTGCACGCGTACCGCTGCCGTGCTTGGCCTTGGATCTGCATCCTATGTCAAATAGAACGAGATTCCAAGCGCTAAGCCCGGCGGCAGAAGTCAGGCATCGGAACTGCCGGCCTGGACGGCTTCATGCAAGTCGCCTGGCCTGGCGGATGCTGCGGGAGACCCTGGCAAGGCTGTCATACCTGCCAAATGTCTGCCGACAGCCTGTTGAGTGCTTGCCTTTATCTCCTGCTTGCGGGAAATCTGAAACCTGGCTGAATTAGGGGAATCCCCGATGGTTGATTGGGTGAATCTTGTTTCAAATAGAATCCAGTTCCAAATATTAATCAGGTTCCGAATTTGCCGGGGAGAGCGCGGCAACGAACCCAAAAACGCAAAGGGGATGACAGGAATGGCAATCATGAAACGCTGCTTGGGCGCGCTGGTGCTGGCCGGTATTCTGGGGGCGGCGGCTGCGCCGGCACAGGCCGACGATTATCCGCGCCGTGATATTACGGCGATCGTACCCTGGGGGGCGGGTGGCGCGACGGACGTTGCCATGCGCGCGCTGGCGCCGCTGGCTGAAGACGAGCTGGGCAAGAAACTGGTCATCCAGAACCGGACCGGTGGTTCGGGTGCCGTTGGTGCAAATTTCGTCCTGCGCCAGCAACCCGACGGCTACACCGTTCTCATGGCGGCGGAACCGCAGGCCCTGTTCCGTGTCTTGAACCTGGCGCCCTTCGACTTCGGCGAATTCACGCCCATCAATATCGTGTCGATCAACGACTCCATCCTGCTGGTGGCCAATCCCAAAGTACCGGCCAATACCACACAGGAGCTGTTCGAGTACGTCAAGGCCAACCCCAAGAAGATCAAGCAATACATTGCCGGGCAGGGCACCGTGCCCTTCACGATCAATGCCATGATCAACGACGTCACGCCTTTTGAAACGACCCTCGTTCCGTTTGATGGCGATGGCCCGGCAATTGCCGCGCTGCAGGGCGGCCATGCCGATATCGGCTTCATTGCTTCCGGCGCCGTCCTGGAACATGTGAAGGCGGGCCGCCTGAAGGCACTGGGTGTATTGCGTACCGAGCCCTTCGGCGACATTCCGCCGATGACGCAAGCCGCTGCGCTCAGCGGGCTGGAGCGCCACCTGCCATGGGGCCCGTTCTATGGGGTCTTCGTCCGCAAGGAAACGCCGGATGCCATCAAGGCGAAACTGTCGGAGGCTTTTTCCAAGGCGGCCGCATCGCCGGATTACCTGAAGTTCAACGCAGACCGCGGTACGCGGGTGCTCAACCTGAGCGGCCAGGAGGCCCAGGATTTCCTCGACAAGTGGCAATCCACCACGGCCTGGCTGTATGACTCGGTCGGCGCAGCCAAGACCAGCCCCGAGGCGCTGGGAATTCCCAAGCCTTGATGACAGGTGGCAGGCAGGCCCATTTCCCTGGGGAAATGGCCGCAGCCTGAATTCCGACAAGCACGGCAGGAGGATGTCCGGCAGGTGTTGCCACACTTGCCGGACGCCTTGCCTGAGCGCACGGAAAAGAGAGATATTCGATGAAGCAACAAGCACAGCGCCAGGCAGGCGAACTGGTGTTCGTCATCCTGTTATTGGGACTGGCGGCCTTCCTCCTTTGGCACGCCTACGACATTTCCGGCTTTGAGTCCCTGGCGTCCGCCGGGTCCTTTCCCATGGCGGCAGCCTTTCTGATGGTGATCTGCGCCCTGCATTTTGTCTGGCGCACGATCAAGGCATCGCCGGCATTTACCGGCTCTGTCGCAGCCGAGTTCTTTCGCAAGGTACTTCCGCCGGTCGTGCTTTGGGTCAGCCTGGCCATGCTGGCCTATATGGTGTTGATGGAACGCCTGGGGTTCCTGCTGTCCTCCTATCTGTTCCTGGTCTGCACCATGCTGCTGCTGGGCAGCCGCAGGTTGTGGATAACGCTGCTGGTTCCGGCAGTATTCCTGGGTGTGATTCACCTGGTCTTTGAAACCCTGTTCTCCGTCATCCTGCCAGCGGGCACCTGGTTGCAAGGGATCTGAAATGAACGATGCATTGCAATATTTCCTGATCGCCTGGACGGATCCCAAGCTGCTGATGATGGCGGCAATCGGTACGTTCGCAGGCATCTACATTGGCGCCATTCCTGGCCTGTCGGTCACCATGGCGGTCTCCATCCTGATTTCCTTCACCTTCAAATGGCCGGTGAATGAAGCGCTGGTGCTGATTGCCGGGATTTACCTGGGCGGCGTCTATGGCGGCTCGCGCGCCTCCATCCTGCTGAACATCCCTGGCGGGCCGGCGCAGATCGCCACTTCGCTGGATGGTTATCCGATTGCCAAGCGGGGCGAGGCCGGCCTGGCCATCGGCCTGACGACCGTGGTATCGGTGATCGGCGGCTTCATCGCTATCGCGGTGCTGGCCATCGCCGCGCCCGTGGTGTCGGAATTCGCGCTGACCTTCGGGCCTCGTGAATACCTGCTGCTGGCGGCCTGGGGCCTGCTGCTGGTAGGCAGCCTGTCCGGCGGTTCGATCTCCAAGGGCATGTTTGCCGGCGCGCTGGGTGTGTTGATTGGTTCGGTCGGCCTGGATCCGCTGACGGCGCAGCCGCGCTTCACTTTCGGCAGCCTGGAACTGACGGCGGGGATTTCTTACATCGCCGCGATGATCGGCTTTTTCGGCGTGGCGGAAATTCTGGCGCAGCTGCATGAGCTCAATGCGAAGACCGTCAAGCAGAACGTCAGCAAGATCATTCCGCCATGGAAGATGATTCGCAAGTATTTGCCCTTGACTGTGCGCAGTTCGGCGGTTGGCATCGGGGTGGGGG
>NZ_CBCSIQ010000020.1:0-71143 GCF_965139615.1 Kerstersia similis | reverse complement strand
GGCATGGGGGGCGGGGATGGCAGGCATGCGCTCAGGCACCGGCAAAGGCTTGCGCTGGCGCGGGGCTTGCCGGGGTATCGACGCTGCTGCGCCAGGCGTCCGCGATCTGGCCCAGCAAGGTGGCGCAACGCTGCAGGGCGGCATCATCGGCTTGCAGGTTGCCCAGCAGCAGTTGCCGGATGATGTAGTCATACAGCTCATGCAGGTTGTCGGCCAGTTCGCCGCCGGCTTCCCGGTTCAGGCTGCTCATCAGGCCGTTCTGGACGATATCCACGGCTTTGGAGATTGACTGCCCGCGCCCGGCGATGTCGCGGGTTTCCAGCTGATGCCTGGCTTTGGCAATGGCGGCCAGCGCGCCATCGAACAGCAGGGTGATCAGGCGCTGGGGTGATGCGCTGCCGACCTGGGTTTCCAGGCCGACGCGGGCGTAGGCGCGTGCGCCCTGTCCTGGACGGCGGCTCGGGGTAGGAGTGAAAGCGTTCATAAGGTTGCCTGTCTGTCCTGCTTACGATTTCGTGTTCTTGCTCAGTTGTGCCAATTGTTCCGTCAGATAGGTGCTGACGGAGCTCATTTGCGTCACGGCGGTATCCAGTGCCTTGAACTGTGCGGTATAGACGGCCATCTGGTCTTCCAGGCGTTTGCTCGCCGCCTCATACTGCTTTTTCAGGCTTTTGATATTGCGGTTGATGCCTTCTTCCAGGTTCTTGAACAGGCTGCTGCCGGCCGCGCTGTCGTCCAGCAGCAGTTTGGCAGCGCTTTCTGTTTTGGCCGCAATGCCATTTTCACCCTGGAACAGGCTGGCAACGTCGGCGCCGTTTTTGCTCAGCGCCTTGTTCAGCTTTTCGGTGTCCAGCTTCAGCTCCCCGCTGACCGGATCCGTCGTGACCCCTATCTGGCTGAGCGAGCGGATATCCGTACCTGGGCCGATGGTATTGAGAGGCTGGCGCAGGCTGGACTGGATCTGGCGGGTCGTGAAGTCGCCGGTCAGGACGCTTTCGGTTTCCGCTTCGACATCAAAGGCCGTCAGGTTGACAATGGTTTTTTGCAGGTTGTTGTAGCTATTGACGAAATTCTGCACCGCGGCGGCGGCAACCGTATTGTCGCGCGTGACGCTCAGGCTGGCCGGGGCGGGCGCATCCGCCGTGCCGGTGGTGTTTTTCAGGTTCAGGGTAACGCCGTCGATCACGTTTTCAACGGTATTGCTCTGGCTGGTGATGGCGATGCCGTTGATGTTCAGCCTGGCATCGGCCGCTACCGTGCCGATCTGTACCTGCGTGGCAGGGTCTGGCGTCGTGCCGTCGTTATAGCCGATGACCTGGGCCAGTGCCGCGTTGCCATCCACTTGGATGCTGTTGACCGCAGCCTGGGTGCCGGTCTCGCTGCTGGTCAGCAACAGGCGAAAACCGTTGCCGTCGTTGAGCAGGCTGGCCTTGACGCCCAGCTTGTCGTCGGCGTTGATGGCTTGCACCAGCTTTTCGGGCGTGACTTCGCCTTCCAGTTGCAGTGTGGTGTCCGCTTTGCCTGCGAAGGAAAACGTGACTTTCCCGCCGCTATCCAGGGCGGCGTCCCGGGCCGCGAAGGCCGTGCCGGTATAGAGCGTTTGGGCCTGCGCCAGCGCAGCGACGGACACGCTGTAGTTCCCGGCGATGGCCTTGTTGGTGCTGCTGGCGCTGAAGGCTTCGCTGCTGCTGGTGGCCTTGGTGGCGTTGAAAAGATTGTCGGAAGCCAGGGTTTTGGCGCTGCTGCGCAGGGTCTCGACCGCGCCTTTCAGCTGGCTGTAGGCAGAGAGCCGGGCTTCCTGGGTCTGTTGCTGGATCTGAATGCGTTCCAGCGATTTGTTTTCTGCCTTGCGCAGGTCTTCCAGCAATGTGGTCAATGGCAGGCCGGAGCCGACGCCAAGATTGGAAGTGACGGAAGAGGTTGCCATGTTGAGTCCTTGATGCGTGTTCTATGGGTGCCTGCGCGGAGCAAGAGCGGGGCACGGATTCAGGCCTGGGCGGTCAGGGTGGAGGCTGCGCCGGTTTCGTCTTTGAGCAGCCTCGCGGCATGCAGGACGGCTTCGCTGGGAATGGTTTTGATGACTTCCCCGCTGTCGCTGTCGATGATGCGGATGACGATCCGGTGCGCATCCTGGTCGGCGACGAAGCTCAGGCGGGTTCCCCAGGCCTGCATGCTTTGGTTCAGTTTGGCCAGGGCGGCATCCAGCGCAGGAGAGGCAGCGCTGGTTTCCTGGGCGGCAGGAACCGGGGCTTGTTCCTGGGACGGGGAACGGGCCAGCCCGCCAGGTGTCTCCGGAACGGCGGCCGAAACGGGTGCCGCTGCCGGCGCCATGGCAGTCGCGGTTATCAGTGATGCAGTAGGAATAACAGCAGCCATTGCAGGTCCTGAAGAAAATGCACTAGGTGCGCAAGAGGTAATGGCGGCTCAAACAGTAAGGAATGAATTACCGTCCTGAGAGAAACGCCAGCCTGAAAGGCTGATTAACGGCAGAAAGGCGGAAAAATTTAGGTCCGCAGAATATTTAAATAGAATTTTCTAATAAAGAACCCGTTTATTTCTTGGAATTTTCTTTGTTTTTCATAGTCTTATGTCTAATTGTTATTATCTGTAATTTATTCAACTTGTTTGTTTTCTAATTCAACATTCAATCATTTGCGAGTAGTTGGGCTCTTAATTCATTTGGGATATTTGATGCAGATCATTGTATTTAATTAACGATATTTAAACTTTTGACATGTTTGTAAAAAAAGTTTAAAAAGCCGGAATAGTTATATTTTTGTGTCTTTATGTATCGTTTTGGGCGCTGGCAGTGGGGCTCTGGCCAGCCGTGAAAATCGCTGTCTCTGGTGCGGATAAAACGTACCTGGGCAGGGATGGTCACCAGATGGATCAGTCCCACGGAACGCTTGCCTTGCCATCCGGCCAGGCGGGACGGCCGGGCAATACTCTTCACCTCTATGATGTCTGTCTCTCTGCTTATGAAGTCTGCTGTACCGCAACAAAACTTGCTTGACGATATGCGAGAGTTGAACCTGTCCTACCTGATGCTGGCGCAGCGCATGCTGCGGGAAGACTATCCGGTAGGCTTGTTCCGCTTGGGTCTGTCGGCCGAAGTGGCGGATGCCTTGTTGAAACTGTCTGCGCCGCAGTTGTTGCGCCTGAGCAGTCTGAATATGGCGCTGGGCCGCTTGCGCCTGGACAGCCCCGAGGTGCTCGCGGCACTGAGCGGCAAGGATGTCATGGGTGGAACGCTGCAACGCGCCAGGATGGCCATCATGATGGCGGGCCAGCCGGTCGAGCGCATCGCGTGAATACCGCGACCTCCTCCAGCATCCTTGGGCTCAAGCAGATGGCAGCGCAACGCGGCAAGACAAAAGGGGGCGCCAAAGGCGCGGCACCGGTTGAGGATGCCAGGAGCGTGGTGCGCGAAGCACGCGAAATCGCCCTGGCGACGGACATGATCGGCCTGGGGGCGCGCTTGCAAGTACTGCTGACGGAAACCAGCCTCAGCCGCGAACGCCTGTCACGCCTGTACCGGGAAATCCGCCATGAATCTCCGCCCAAGGGCATGCTGCCGTTTTCAGTGGATTGGCATATGACCTGGCTGCCGAATATTCATTCCTCCGTGTTCTACAACATCTATCAGTTCATGGTGGGCGATGCCGGTTTGCGCGGGCCGGCAGCGCTGGTGGAGGCCTATCGCGGCTACCAGGATCTGATGGGCGAGGAAGGGACGCCGGAGCAAGGCCTGGTGCTGAGCTTTACCAGAGCATGGATGATGGTGCGCTTTTTCGAAGCGGACATGCTGCAGATGTGCCAGTGCAGTCGCTGCGGCGGGCAGTTTGTCCATCACGCACATGAGCCTGCCGAAAGCTTTGTGTGCGGTCTTTGCCGCTTGCCACCGCGCGCCGGCAAGCGCCTGTCTGCCACGCGTAGCACGCGGCGGCGCCAGACCAAGGCTGCCCTGTCGGGTTGACGGGCGGTTGCCAGTTCACTGGCACTCTCAAAGCGGCAAGCAAGGCCGCAAAAATCGTTTTGACCCACGCTTCCCGGTCAGGCTTTCCGGTCGAAGATTAGGGTTTCGTGCGGCTTTCGGGCTAAGGGCTTTTTATTGTGCTCATCGTCATCGGCTTTGTTGTTGTCCTGGCATCGGTTCTGGGTGGTTATGCTGCCATGGGAGGCCACTGGGGGGCGCTGTATCAGCCCTTCGAACTGGTCGTGATCGGTGGTGCCGGCCTGGGGGCGTTCATTGCCGCCAATACGGGCAAGACGATCAAGCTGTCCGTGCAGGCGCTGGGGGGGCTGATGAAGCCGTCCCCGTACAACAAGGCGGTCTATATGCAGCTGATCGCCTTCCTGTATGTGCTGCTCGCCAAGGTGCGCCGCGATGGCTGGATGGCGATTGAGTCGCATGTCGAGGATCCGGCCAACAGCGAGCTGTTCGCGCAGTATCCGCTGGTGCAGAAGGATGCGCGTTTGCAGGAATTCATGCTGGACTATTTGCGGCTGATGATCAGCGGCAATACCAGTGCGTTCGAGATCGAAGCGCTGATGGACGAGGAGATTGAAACCTATAGCCATGAGCGCAGCCTGCCGTCCACCGCCTTGCACGGCCTGGCCGATGGCCTGCCGGCTTTCGGGATCGTGGCCGCCGTGCTGGGCGTCATCAAGGCGCTTGCGGCCATCGACCAGCCGCCGGCAGTGCTGGGGGATCTGATTTCAAAAGCCATGGTGGGAACCTTTCTGGGCATCCTGATGGCCTACGGCTTTGTCGCGCCCCTGGCGGCAGCGGTGGAGCGCCGCAACGAAGAGGCAGTGAAAATCCTTGAGTGCGTCAAAGTCACCTTGATGGCCAGCCTGCACGGCTACCCGCCGCAAATGGCGGTGGAGTTCGGCCGCAAGGTCTTGTTTGCGGATATCCGTCCCAGCTTCGCGGAACTGGAAGAGCATGTGCGTCAGGCCAAGGGTGGCGCTGCGCCGGCGGATAAGGCAGCCTGAGCGCAGGGGAACCCATGGATCTGCAGCGCCCGGTGGTACGAATCAAATCCAGGAAACGTCATGGCAAGGCACACCATGGCGGCAGCTGGAAGATTGCCTACGCCGATTTCATGACGGCCATGATGGCGCTGTTTCTGGTGCTGTGGCTGCTGGGCATCCTGCCGGAAAAAAGCCGCGCCGGGCTGGCCGAATATTTCCGCATGCCTTTGCGTACGGCCGTGGATCAGGGGTCGGTGCTGCCTGCGCAGCCGGCTTCGCCCATTCGTGGCGGCGGGCGCCAGATCAATGATACGCAGGCAGGCCTGCAACAGGCGCCGGCTGCCGCGATTGCACTGGTGAGCGAAAGCGAGAAGCGCGACCAGCGCCGTCTGGAAGTGTTTCGCCACCGCCTCAATGACATGATCGAACAGAACCGCAGGCTGCGTGAATTCAAGCCGCAATTGCGTATCGACATGACGGCGGAAGGCCTGCGCCTGCAGATCGTCGATAGCGAGAACCGCCCGATGTTTGCCTCGGGCAGTGCGGAAGTGCTGCCGCATATGCGCGAGATCCTGCGAGAGCTGGCGCCGGTTTTCAATGAATTGCCAAATCGCATCAGTTTGTCTGGCCATACCGATGCGCGGCCGTTCAGTGCGGGTGAGCGCGGCTACAGCAATTGGGAGCTTTCGACCGAGCGCGCCAATGCCTCGCGCCGCGAACTGGTGGCTGGCGGTATGCAGGAGGACAAGATCATGCGGGTGCTGGGCATGAGCGCCAGCATGCCGCTGCTGCGTGAGGATCCGAATGCGGACATGAACCGGCGCATCAGTCTGGTGTTGCTGAATGTGGCGACGCAACGGCGCTTGGAAGCCGAAAACGCCAGCGCAGGCCTGGCCGAAGACGGCGGCTTGCAGCTGGATGCGGCGGAGGCGGGCCGGGCGGCACGAGAGCTTGAGGGCGCGGTGATGGATGACGGCACCTTCGCCGGCAGCCATCCATAACCGGCCGGGTGCGGACGAATGTTGGGAAAAGGGGCGAGGCAATGAGCGGCATTGATCTGACGCAGTTTTACCAGGCTTTCTTCGATGAGGCTGACGACCTGCTGGCGAATATGGAAAGCCTGCTGCTGGAGCTGGATGTCGAGCAGCCCGATGGCGAGCAGCTCAACGCCATTTTCCGGGCAGCACATTCGATCAAGGGCGGGGCGGCGACGTTCGGTTGCTTCGAAAAGCTGGCCCAGACCACGCATCTGATGGAAAACCTGCTGGATGCCGTGCGGCAGGGGCAGTTGCCCCTGCGGGCCGACATGATCGAGGTGTTTCTGCAAGCCAAGGATGTCCTGAAGCATCAGCTGGATGATTATCGTCAGGGCCAGGAGCCGGAGGAAGCTGAATTCCTGGCCATGGGTGAGCGCTTGCGGGCGCTGCGGCAAGGAGAAGGCGCAGTGCCGGCCGGGGCTGAGACGGTTGCGGTCGCAGCAGTGAGCGCGGCGCCGGTGCCGCAGGCAGCGCCTGCAGCACTGCCTGCGGGGGAAGCCCTGTTGCAGGTCGCTTATGCACGGGTATCGGATAAGGATGCGCAAACCCTGCTGGAAGAACTGGGCAATTTGGGCCTGGTGCTGTCCCATGAACGGCAGGCGGATGGGTTGACGGCAGTCGTGCAGACGAGTTGCGCGCCAGCGGATATCGAAGCGGTCAGCTGCTTTATTGTCAATGCAGATCAGATCTGCATCCAGCCCCAGCGGCCTGCGGATCCGGCCCCCGGCAACGCCGGGCTTGCCGAGGCCGCTGCGTCCGCCGCCGCCACCCCGGCTGTTCCTGATACAGCCGTGGCCCTGCCGGCAGCGATGGCTGTCCCGGCGGGCGAGGCGACCACGAGGCCTGCCTCGGCCGCGGGTGCGACAGAACCGGTGCGACGCGCCCCGGCACGCAGTAGCGCGCAGGACAAGGAATCCGGTTCGTTGCGGGTGGAAGTCGGCAAGGTGGATCAGGTGATCAATCTGGTGGGGGAGCTGGTCATTACGCAGGCCATGCTGACGCAGACCGCCGCCGCCCTGGATCCGGTCGAGCACGACCGTTTGCTGAGCGGCATGGGGCAACTGGAGCGCAATGTACGTGAGCTTCAGGAAGCCATCATGTCCATGCGCATGATTCCGATGGAATACGTGTTCAGCCGTTTCCCGCGTGTGATTCGCGATTTGTCCGCATCGACGGGCAAGAAGATCAAGCTGGAAACCGTCGGCAAGGCGACGGAACTGGATAAAAGCCTGATCGAGCGCATCATCGACCCCTTGACGCATCTGGTGCGCAATAGTCTGGATCATGGCATCGAAATGCCGGAGGAGCGGCTGGCGGCAGGCAAAAGCCCGGAAGGCTGCCTGACGCTGGCTGCCCAGCACCAGGGCGGCAATATCGTGATCGAGGTGCGGGACGATGGCCGCGGCCTGGACCGCGCCAAGATTCTTGCCAAGGCGCACAAGTCCGGCCTGAATATCCCGGATAACGCACCGGACGAGGATGTCTGGCAACTGATTTTCGCACCGGGGTTTTCCACGGCCGAACAGGTCACGGCGATCTCGGGCCGGGGGGTGGGCATGGATGTGGTACGCCGCAACATTCAGTCTATGGGCGGGCATGTGCAACTGCTGTCCCAGCGCGGCCAGGGCACGACGACGCGCATTGTTTTGCCGCTGACCCTGGCGATTCTGGATGGCATGTCGGTGCAGGTGGGCAACGAGATCTTCATCCTGCCGCTCAACAACGTCATGGAATCCATACAGCCCAGGCCGGAACAGCTGCGTTCGCTGACGGGTGAGGAGCGCTTGCTGAAGGTGCGCGACGATTATCTGCCGCTGGTGGAAATGAGCAAAGTGTTCGCCATCGACGGCGCCCAGACCGACCCGGCACAGGCCATTGCCGTCGTGCTGCAGGCCCAGGGCCGTCGTTATGCGCTGCTGGTGGATCACCTGATCGGGCAGCATCAGGTCGTGGTCAAGAATCTGGAAACCAATTACCGGAAAGTGCCGGGTATCGCTGCCGCCACCATTCTGGGCGATGGCAGGGTGGCTTTGATTGTCGATGTGTTTGCGCTGGCCGGCTTCAACCGCGAGCCCTGGTCGCGGCCGGAGGCTGCGGGAGTCAGTACCAGGCCCGGCGTGCCGGCCAACTGAGGGGAAACAATCACTATGGGATCGAATATGACGCAGGAAATGGCCGATCAGGCTGCAGGCGCGCGTGAGTTCCTGATTTTCACGCTGGGCGAGGAAGAGTACGGCATAGATATCCTCAAGGTACAGGAAATCCGCGGCTATGACGCGGGCAGCGTGACGCGCATTGCCAATGTGCCCGCCTTCATCAAGGGGGTGACGAATCTGCGCGGGGTCATTGTGCCCATCGTGGATCTGCGTGTGCGTTTCAACCTGGAGGCTGCCGAATTCAACGAGCAGACGGTTGCCATCATTCTGAACCTGGGCGGGCGAGTGGTCGGCGTCGTGGTGGATGGCGTATCCGACGTTCTGACGCTGAGCGCCGAGCAAATCCGCCCGGCGCCGGAATTCAGTTCGGTGCTTTCGACGGAGTACCTGACCGGCCTGGGCACACTGGATGAACGGATGCTGATTCTGGTGGATATCGAGCGGATGATGAGCAGCGAGGAAATGGCGCTGATCGACCGGGCGGCAGACTGACATGTGTAGGGCAACGGAAGCTTAGGGTGGAAGGAGCGGCAGGCATGCGTGCGTTTATCCGGAATTTGTCTTTGCGGACCAGCATCGTGGCGGTGCTGGGCCTGTTTTGCCTGATGCTGTTGGCAGGGGCAGGCATGGGCCTGCTGCCGTTGAACTCTCTGACGCAAACGCTGGAAAGCCATGCGCAGCGCACGCGTGTCGTAACAGATGCGCTGGTGCCGACCGAGGCTGCATTCCGGCAGTTGCTGGCGGAAACGGAAGCGGTGAATACGGTAGATGCCGCGGCGCAAGCGGGGCTGGCCAGGGTGGCGGCGGATTGGCTGGCGCAGGCGCCTTTGCTGCATGGGCTGGCGCAGCAGGCACGCACCGATGCCGAAGCCGCGGCGCGCTATTTACGCTGGGTCGTGCTGGGGGTGTTGCTGGGCAGTCTGGCAGCCGTGCTGCTGACCCTGCTGACATACTGGTATTTGAAAAGGCAGGTGTTGCAGCCCGTGCGGCAGGCGGTGGGGCGCATCGAAGCCAGCGCACGCGGAGATCTGACACCCGCTGTCGTGGCCGAGCGCAGCAGCAATGAGATCGGGCAATTGCATGGGGCGCTGGCGCAGATGCAGTCCGGGTTGACGGAAATCGTGCGCCAGGTACGTGCTGGCGTCGAGGCGATTCATCTGGGGGCAGGTGAAATTGCGCAGGGCAATGCCGATCTCAGCCGCCGTACCGAACAGCAGGCCAGCAGCCTGGAGAACACGGCGGCCAGCATGCGCGAGTTGTCCTTGCAGGTTGAATCCAATGCCGGCAATGCCGGGCGCGCAACTCAATTGGTGGCCAGGAGCATGGCCGCCGCGCAGCGGGGCGGCGTGGCCATGGCCGGTGTCGTTGAAACCATGCGGCATATTTCCGCCAGTGCCCAGCAGATCGCTGAAATTGTCGGGGTGATAGACGGGATTGCGTTTCGTACCAACATCCTGGCGCTCAATGCCGCTGTCGAGGCGGCCCGCGCCAGTGAAGCCGGACGCGGCTTTGCCGTGGTGGCCGGGGAAGTGCGTTCGCTGGCCCAGCGCAGCGCCGAGGCCGCGCGGGAAATTCGCGGTTTGATTGCGGCGTCGGTGCGCAGCGTCGAGGAAGGCAATGGGCAGGTCGAGCAGGCCCGCGTCACCATGCGGGAAATCGAGGTGTCCGTGAGCGAGGTGACCGACATGATGCAGGATATCGACGCGGCTTCGCAAGAGCAGAGCCGGGGTATTCATCAGGTCAATCAGGCGCTGGCGCTGCTGGATGAAAACACCGAGCAGAATGCCGCGCTGGTCGAACAGGCGGCGGCTGCGGCCGCATCGCTGGAAGAACAGGCCGGGCGTCTGGCTCGTTCTGTGGCGCTCTTCAAACTGGCGGGGACGGCGTGATGCGGGCCAGCCAGGAGTTCGAGATGTCAGAGCGGGATTTCGACCGGATCCGCGCCATGATCTATGAGCAGGCCGGAATCACGCTGGGCGAGCAGAAGCGCGAGATGGTCTATGGCCGTATCGTGCGGCGTGTGCGTGCGCTGGGCTGTACGGATTTTCGTCAGTATCTGGATGCCTTGGCGGCCAATGCCGCCAACCCGGAGTGGGAGGCCTTCGTGAATGCGCTGACGACGAATCTCACGGCGTTTTTCCGCGAGCCGCATCATTTTCCCATTCTGGCCGAGTATGTGCAGCAGCACCGCGATACGCCCTTGAACCTGTGGTGTTGCGCGGCTTCCTCGGGCGAAGAGGCCTATTCGATCGCGATCACGCTGGCAGAGGTCCTGGGGCCGGGCCGGCAGCAGGCCTATGTGCTGGCGACGGATATCGACACCGAGGTCATCGAGCAGGCCGCGCTTGGGGTGTACAAAATCCAGCGGATTGCCGGGCTGGATGCAAGCCGGCAGAAACGCTTTTTCCAGCGTGGACGGGGCGCCAAGACCGGGCTGGCGCGGGTCAAGCCTGAACTGGCGCAGGCCGTGGAGTTTGCGGTGCTGAATCTGGTGGCGCCGGACTGGAGCGTGTTGCAGGGTCGTTTGTTTGATGTGGTGTTCTGCCGTAACGTCATGATCTATTTCGATAAGGACACACAGGCCAGGGTGCTGCAGCGCCTGGCGTCCGTCATGAAGCCGGGGGGGCTGTTGTTTGCCGGACACTCGGAAAACTTCGGCAATATCACGGGCGATTTCATCCTGCGCGGCAAGACCGTCTATGAATGCGTCAGAGGTCTGTGACATGAGTCAGTTACCGGCCCATGAGCAGGGCGGCGGGCAGGCCGCCACCCAGCCATCCTTACAGGCATCCATTCACTATTTCGACCAGGGCGCGCAATGCCAGGCCGTCAAAGTGCTGCCCAATGAGTATTACGTCGCACCTGCCGGGGCGGCACTCATGTTGACGACTGTGCTGGGTTCTTGCGTGGCGGCCTGCGTGCGCGATGGCAACAGTGGTGTCGGCGGCATGAATCATTTCGTGCTGCCCGGTGCTGCGCCGGCAGGCGTGCAGGCCCCGGCAGGGCGCATGCGCTATGGACTGCATGCCATGGATACGCTGATTGACGAACTGCTCAAGGCTGGCGCCCGGCGGCAGCACCTGCAGGCCAAGGTGTTTGGCGGCGGTGCGGTGTTGGCAGGGATGAGCCGCCTGGCGGTAGGCGCCAGCAATGCCAGTTTTGTATTGGATTATCTGGAGCAGGCCGAGATTCCCGTGCTGGCGCAGGATCTGGGGGGCATCCGGGCCCGACGGGTGAATTTTTTCCCCGCGACCGGCTTGACCAGGGTTCGGCGTTTTGGCGGCCAGCAGCCGGATGCCGGCGAACGGGCGGCCCAGGCCTGGGCCGCCACGGCGCGGGTCGAGGTAGCCGTGCCGCCGGGCGGCGCCTTGGATGGGACAAGCGGGCAGGACAGGCAATGAAAGAAAAAATACGCGTGCTGTGCGTCGATGATTCGGCGCTGGTTCGTGGCCTGATGACGGAAATCATCAATAGCCACGACGATATGGAAGTGGTGGCAGTGGCGCCGGATCCCTACGTTGCGCGCGAACTGATCAAGCAGCACGACCCGGATGTGCTGACGCTGGATGTGGAAATGCCGCGCATGGATGGCCTGGATTTCCTGGAAAAGCTGATGCGTTTGCGCCCCATGCCGGTGTTGATGGTGTCGTCACTGACGGAATGCGGCGGCGAAGTCACGCTGCGGGCCCTGGAACTGGGGGCGGTCGATTTCGTGACCAAGCCCAGGATGGGAATTCGTGATGGCCTGCGTGAATACAGCGACCTGATCGCCGACAAGATCCGGGCTGCCGCCATGGCGCGCGTGAAGCGCCGCGGCCATGGCGCCGCCGCTGCCAGCCTGAGGCCGGGAGCCGGGCAGGCGGCCATGGCAGTCGCCAACTCAGCCACCGCCGCAGGCGCGACATTCGTGGCGCAGGCGCCCAGGGTGCCGTTTACCGGAACCGAAAAGATCGTGGTGATCGGCGCTTCGACGGGCGGCACCGAGGCCATCAAGCAAGTGCTGGAAACCTTGCCGCCGGACATGCCCGGCATGCTGATCACCCAGCATATGCCGGCAGGTTTTACCCGTTCGTTTGCGCAACGGCTCAATAGCCTGTGCGCCCTGACGGTCAGCGAGGCGCGTGATGGCGAGCGCGTGCTGCCTGGGCATGTCTATCTGGCGCCGGGTGGCGAGCAGCATCTGCGGCTGGCCCGCAGCGGGGCGAATTACGTGATCGAGCTGGAGGCAAGTGCGCCCGTCAACCGTCACCGCCCGTCTGTGGATGTGCTGTTCCATTCGGCAGCTGCCGTGGCCGGTCGGAATGCGATAGGCGTGATCCTGACCGGCATGGGCAAGGATGGCGCGGCCGGCATGCTGGCCATGCGCCGCGCTGGCGCGCATACCCTGGCCCAGGATGAAAGCAGCTGCGTGGTCTATGGCATGCCACGCGAAGCGGTGCAGGCCGGCGCGGTGGAGCAGATCGTGCCGCTGGCGCAGATTGGCGCAGCCATACAGGAAAAGCTGGGCGCCCGGGTCAGTCGTATCTGAACGGCTGGCGCAGGACTGAATATTATTTTTCAATGATTGGATAGGGGTTTCGGTTCATGGACAAGAGTCTGAGAATTCTGGTGGTGGATGATTTTCCGACCATGCGCCGCATTGTGCGCAATCTGCTCAAGGAGCTGGGTTTCGAGAACGTCGAAGAGGCGGAAGATGGCGCCATGGCCATGGACATGCTGAAAAAAGGCAACTTCCGCTTTGTGATTTCCGACTGGAACATGCCCAATATGGATGGCCTGACCCTGCTCAAGACCATACGCGCCGATGAGGCCATGAAAACGTTGCCCGTGCTGATGGTGACGGCGGAAGCGAAGAAGGAAAACATCATCGCGGCAGCTCAGGCGGGCGCCAGCGGCTATGTGGTCAAGCCGTTTACAGCGGCCACGCTGGAAGAAAAGCTGAACAAGATTTTCGAAAAAATGGCGCAGTGAGCATTGCCGGAGCCAAGCTGATGGATGCACGACACAGCCAAGGGGCGTCTGCGCAGGCAGGCAGCGGGGATTTGCTCATACGCGTGGCGCGTTTGACCCGCCTGCTGCAGAACAGCATGCGGGAACTGGGCCTGGATCAGAAAATACGCGATGCGGCCGAGGTCATTCCTGATACGCGGGATCGACTGCGCTACGTCGCCAATATGACAGAGCAGGCCGCAACGCGCGTGCTGGCCGCTACCGAGCAGGCCCAGCCGCTGCAAAATGAGATCGGCCAGGGGGCCCGGGATTTGCTGGCGCGTTGGCAGAGGCTGGCGCCGCAGGGTACGCCGGGAGCAGGCGCGGCGGCCTATGAGGATGAGGATCTGCGTGCGGATACCTGCGCCTATCTGCAGCGCACGGTTCAGCAGACCGACGCCACGCATCAGCATTTGCTGGACATCATGATGGCGCAGGATTTTCAGGATCTGACCGGCCAGGTCATCATGAAACTGACCGACCTGATCAGCAGCTTCGAGAAGGAGCTGTTGCAGGTGCTGCTGGATCATGTACCGCAGGAAAAGCGTGACGAGGATGACAGCCTGCTCAATGGGCCACAGGTACGTGTCGAAGGCCGGACGGATATCGTGTCCAGCCAGGATCAGGTTGATGATTTGCTGTCGGAACTGGGCTTGTAGGCCGTTTTTGCTGCCGTCGTTGCATTTGTTGCGGATGGCCCATGACGGGCGGCCAGGCGTTTTGCCTGCGTTCCGCCTGGCGCGGCGGGCAGGCGGGTTTGCCATGGCGGGCAGGGCGGGGAGGCGTGTGCCGTTCCGGCCGTCGATGCCGGGGGCGGGCCGTGGCTGACGATAGCGATCTGGAGAAAACCGAACCTGCCTCGCCCCGGCGGCTTGAACAAGCGCGGGAAGAGGGGCAGGTGGCGCGTTCGCGCGAGCTGTCCACGTTTCTGATACTGGCGGGTGGCATGGCCGGCTTGTGGCTGAGCGCCATGCTGCTGTACGAGAAAATCGGCGGCATGTTGCACCGCAGCCTGGGCTTCAGCCGGACGGTCGCCATGGATGAAACGCAGATGCTGGCGCAAAACGCGGCATCTGCGGGGGAAGTCCTGCTGGGCCTGATGCCCTTGTTCGCCGTGCTGCTGGTGGCAGCGCTGGCCGGTTCGGTGCTGCTGGGCGGGTTGTTGCTGTCGTCCAAAAGCCTGGCGCCCAAGATGGAGCGGCTCAATGCGCTCAAGGGCATGAAGCGCATGTTTTCGGCTCAAACCTTGATTGAACTGATCAAGGCGCTGGCCAAATCCCTGTTGATCGGCGGGGTGGCCGCCTGGGCGATCTGGACGCGCCGCGACACCATCCTGGCTTTGCTGAACGTACCGGTTGCCGCTGCGCTGGCGGAAGCGCTGGGTATGGTAGCGCGGGTATGCGTCACCATCATTGCCGCCTTGCTCTTCATTGTGCTGCTGGATGTGCCCTGGCAGATATTCAGCCATTTGAAAAAACTCAGGATGTCGCGCCAGGATATGAAGCAGGAACACAAGGAAAGCGAGGGCGATCCGCACGTCAAGGGCAGGCTGCGCCAACTGCAGCGCAGCATGGCACGCCGGCGCATGATGGCGAATGTGCCGCAGGCCGATGTGGTGGTCACCAACCCCACGCATTACGCCGTGGCCTTGCGCTACGAGGAAGGCAAGGGCGGTGCCCCACGAGTGGTGGCCAAAGGCAGTGGCCTGGTGGCCGCACGTATCCGCGCGCTGGCAGCGGAGCATGGTGTACCTTTGCTGCAGGCGCCGCCCTTGGCGCGGGCCTTGCATCATCACGTTGAATTGGAGCAGGAAATTCCCATCGAACTGTATGCCGCTGTGGCCGAAGTGCTGGCCTGGGTCTTCCGGCTGCGCGCCTGGAAAGCGTCCGGGATGGGCGTCGAACCGGTTGCGCCGGAGGGGCTTGCCATCCCTGAAGGCTTTGATGTCCGGTCGGGCAAGCGGGGTGTGGCATGAATGCCGGCCTGTTGAATCATTTGCGGCGCGTGACTGGCGGCAATCCCCGGTTGCTGGTTGGCCCGATCCTCATCATGTTCGTGCTGGGCATGCTGGTGCTGCCGCTGCCGCCGGTGCTGCTGGATCTGCTGTTCACCTTCAATATTGCCTTGGCCATCATCATCATGCTGGTGGTGATGTTCACCCAGAAACCGCTGGATTTTGCAGCCTTCCCTGCCGTCTTGTTGTTTGCCACGCTGTTTCGCCTGTCGCTCAATGTGGCCTCGACACGCGTGGTGCTCCTGCATGGCCATACCGGGCAGGATGCCGCAGGCAAGGTCATCGAGGCGTTCGGGCAGTTTCTGGTGGGCGGGAATTTCGCGGTCGGCCTGGTGGTATTCATCATTCTGGTCATCATCAACTTCATGGTGATCACCAAGGGCGCAGGCCGGATTGCAGAAGTCGGGGCGCGTTTCACCCTGGATGCCATGCCGGGCAAGCAGATGGCGATCGACGCCGACCTGAATGCCGGGCTGATCGGTGAGGAAGAGGCGCGCCGGCGACGTGGCGCCGTGGCCCAGGAGGCGGAGTTCTATGGCGCCATGGATGGGGCCAGCAAATTCGTGCGCGGCGATGCGGTGGCGGGCCTGCTGATCATGGTCATCAGCATTGTGGGCGGGCTGATCGTCGGGGTGGCGCAGCACGATATGTCGTTTGGCGATGCGGGCCGGGTCTATACCCTGCTGACCATCGGGGATGGCTTGGTGTCGCAGATCCCGGCGCTGGTCATTTCCACGGCTGCGGGTGTCGTGGTGTCGCGGGTGGTCACGGGCGAAGATATTGGCCAGCAGGTGACCAGCCAGTTGTTCGCCAATCCCAACGTGTTGTTCCTGGCGGCGGGCGTGCTGACGCTGATCGGCCTGATTCCCAATATGCCGCATCTGGTGTTTCTGTCGCTGGCGATCGTGCTGGGCGCATGCGGCTGGGTGCAGCTGCAACGCCAGGCGCAAGCCCGGCAACAGGCGCAGGCCGAGCAGCCGCCAGCGGCAGCAGTTGCCGAAGCGGAGCAGGAAGCCAGTTGGGAGGATGTGACGCTGGTGGATCCGCTGGGCCTGGAAGTGGGGTATCGCCTCATTCCCTTGGTGGATCACGTGCAGGGGGGCGAACTCCTGCTGCGTATCCGCAGTTTGCGCAAGAAATTTGCCCAGGAAGTCGGCTTTTTGCCGCCTGTCGTGCATATCCGCGACAACCTGGAATTGCAGCCAGGCGAGTACCGCATTCTGCTGTCCGGCGTGGAAATTGGCCGGGGGGCGGCCATGCCCGAGCGCTGGCTGGCGATTGATCCGGGCGGCCTGGACAGCACGGCCATTGAAGGGATACCCACGACGGACCCCGCCTTCGGGCTGCCCGCGTTCTGGATCGAACTGGCGCAGCGCGAGCGCGCGCAGGCAGCGGGCTATACGGTGGTGGACCCTGGCACGGTGATCGCCACCCATATCAACCATTTGCTGCATCGCCATGGCGCTGCATTGCTGGGCAGCCAGGAAGTGCAGGAACTGTTGGATCGTATTGGCCGCGAGGCACCCAAGCTTGTCGGCGACCTGGTGCCCAAGGTGGTGCCGCTGACCTTGCTGCGGCAAGTCTTGCAGGGATTGCTGGAAGAAGAGGTGCCTATCCGGGATATGCGCACCATCCTGGACACGCTGGCCGAATGGGCGCCCCGGCTGGCTGCGCAGCCGGGCGGCCCGGATGCCGGCGCCTTGCTGGCGCATGTCCGCCAGACGCTGGGGCGCTTGCTGGTGCAGCAATGGTTCGGCAATACCACTGAATTGCGGGTGATCGGTCTGGAAAGCCGGCTCGAACGGGTGCTGACCCAGGCCTTGTCCACCAGCGGCGCGCTGGAGCCGGGCCTGGCCGATACCCTGCTGCGCGAGGCACAGCAGGCCGTCGTGCGCCAGGAAGACAATGGCGATGCGCCTGTGCTGCTGGTGGCATCGGCCTTGCGGCCGAGCCTGTCGCGTTTTCTGCGCAGCCATATTCCGCAGATCGTGGTCATGGCCAACACTGAAATTCCGGGTGACCATCGCGTCCACGTCACCAGCCTGATAGGTAATGCAGTATGAAGATCCTGAAGTTCGTAGGCGCCAGCAACCGGGAGGTGCTTGATCAGGTGCGGCAGCTGCTCGGCTCCGAGGCCCTGATTATTTCCAACCGGCGTCTGGAGGACGGCCAGATCGAGGTCATGGCGGCCGATCCGCGCAGCCTGAGCGCCGATTTCAATGACATGGCGCCTCCCGTGCCTCCTGTGGCCCCTGTGTCGCCCGCGCGCCCTGCGCCGCCGGCAGCCGCAAACCATGCCCGATTGGCGCCGGCTCCGTCAGCGCCTGCGGCGTCGATGGCGTCCAGGGCAGGGACAGCCGGTATGGTTGCGGCGCCGGAGCGGGTGGCAAAGGCAGAGGCCGCCACTGCGCCCATGGCGCCGGGCGCGGCCGAGTCTGCGCCTGCAATGCCCGGCGGGCAAGCGGCGTCGGCAGACCAGTCCGGGCCTGCGGCGGCGTCTTCGGCCAGTCTGGCAATGGAGGCGCGCCTGGCCAACTTCCAGGGGGAAATGGCGCAACGCCTGGACGGCCTGCTCTGGGGCCAGACCCTGCAGGCCTCATCGGCCAAGGCCAGACTGTTTGGCGAGTTGCTGGCAGCGGGGTTCAGCGCCACGCTGGCGCGTGTCTTGCTGGAACAGGCGCCACAGGCGGCGGATGCCCATGCCTTGCGCCTGTGGTTGCGCAGCGCTCTGATCGAGCGTGTGATGGCGGCTTCTGCCGGGCAGGAATTGCTGGTTGATGCCGGGGTGATTGCGCTGGTCGGGCCGACGGGCGTGGGCAAGACAACCACGATCGCCAAGCTGGCGGCGCGCTGTGTGGCGCTGCACGGGCGCGGCAGCCTGGCGCTGATCACGGCGGACAGCTATCGCATTGCGGCACAGGAGCAACTGCAGACGTTCGGGCGCATGATGGGCGTGCCGGTCTATCCCTTGCGGGCCGACGCTGACCTGAAAAGCCTGCTCAAGCGTCTGTCTGACAAGCGCATCATTCTGGTGGACAACATCGGGCTGAGCCAGCGCGACCGCAAGGTGGCAAGCCAGCTTGCACTGCTGCGCCAGACCGGCGCGCCGGTTCGGCGCGTGCTGGTGCTCAATGCCGCCGGGCAGGGCGAGACGCTGGAAGAGGTCGTGCAGGCGTATGCGGCGGGCGATGCCTTGGCGGGTTGCATCATTACCAAGCTGGATGAAGCGTCGCGCAGCGCAACAGTGCTGGATGCGGCCATCCGGCATGAACTGACCGTGCACTATGTCACGCATGGACAGAAAGTGCCGGAAGACCTGGCCTTGCCTGTGGCGGAACGCCTGGTGGACGGCGCTTTGCATCCGGCGGGTGGCGGCAGTGGCCTGTATGCGCCGGACGAGGCGGGCTTGGCGGCCTTGCTGAGCCACGCGCAGGCACAGGCCTCGGGACAGGCGCAAGTGCAGGCGTCCGTGCCGGCTGCCGCTCAGGCTTCAGTGCCGCTCTCGGCAATGGCGCGGCAACCCGCGCAGGCGTTGGGGCAGCAGTGCCTGCCGTGGCTGCTACAGAATGGGGCGGAACCGGAGCACTCGGCGGCGGCCGATAGTACCGCAGGCGTTGCGGCTTTTGCGGCAGGCGCCGCCTGGCTGCAGGCGGATCCGTCCTGCCGGCTGGCGTACGCTGCCTGGAAACAATGGGCCGGGCTGGCGCCGGCAGACGCCAGGGCAGCGATCTTGCCGCCCTTGGCGCAGGCGGGCAGCTGGACGCGGGCGGCCAGGGATGCCTGGGTCACGAGCTGTGATCGCAGCTTGCTGGCCATCCATGGTCAGGTCGCGCTGGCGCCGGACCTGCCGCGCACGACGCTTGAAGGCGTGCTGCTGGGCAGCGATAGAGGGCACTTGCTGGCCGCGCCGCTGCCGGCGCTGGTCAGTCCGTTTGGGCGGGTCAGCCTGCTGGACGAGGCTGATGCCCATCATCATGGCGCAGCCTTGGCAGGGGCCACCGGAGCGGCGGCAGAGCACATGGCCGGTAGCGTGGCTTCAGCCCGCCAGGCTGTGCTGGCGCAACGCATGGGCTGGCTGCAAGGAGAGTTGGCGCAGGCGCCGCTTGTACATATGCTGGAGGCGGCCGCGCCGCCAGGACCACTGCCGGCGGACAGCCTCTGGATGATGGCTTGCGAACCCGGCTGGCGGGTGTATCCGGCCGTGGCGGGCGCAGGCGTCGGCGCCGAAGCGGGGGCGACGGTGGGTACGGAGGCGCTCACTGAAGGGGAAACTGTGGGGGAAGCCGAGGGGCGAACTGCGGGGCGAACTGCGGCTGATCGTGCTGCGGGGATCGCGTTGTCGGCCTGGGCGGAACGCCTGACTTGCCTGCCCTTGAGCCTGAGTTTGAGCGCGGGTTGGGAGGAAGCTGCGGCAGGCTGGTGGGGAACCAGCGTGGGCGTGGAAGAGGTGCTGGGTTCGGTGTCTGCGCCGCCGGCAGATGCGCGCGCGGGCGGCCTGTTCTGGCTGGCGCAGCCGGGAGTGCGCCTGCTGGTATTGCGTCATGAGAATGGTAGCGGCAATGCGGGCATGGGTATGGGGATGCAATTGGTGCTAACCAATGTTCCCGCTTCCCAGGCGGATACGGGCAGGCTGGCGGCCTGGTGGATGTACGCGCAGCGCATGCGGCGGGCGTTTGACGCGATGCCGGCCGCCTGGTGCGGGCTGGGGCGCGCGACAGGGCCAGCAGGGAGTGCGGATGCCGGGACGACGGGGCAGGAAGGGGATGGCACGCAGGCCATGCTGACACGCGCCCTGCTGGCCGCGCAGGTGGGCGCCGTGGCGTGGCAGGCCATGCATGTCGGCCACGCGGAACCGCTGCGGCGCGCATTGAAGGCGGCGGCCGGCTGGCATGGCGGGGATTCGTCATGGCAAACGACGGCGGCGTTGTGGCGATTTTTTGCGTTGCAGGCACTGGCTGCCTGAGCGCGGGGCGTGCACTGCGGCCGGTATCGGCCAGGGCGTCCTCTGCACGTACGCCGGAAGGGGGGGCAGGCGTGGCGGCCCCTCCCGGCCGGTCTCCTCAGCCGGCGCGGTAGTGGCTGGCGCCGCTGCGCTTGGCCCTGGCCGTGCGGCCCTGGGCGTCATAGAGATCGGTTTGCTGGCTATCGCGGCGCAGTGATTGAATGGCTTGTTCGGTGTGCTTGAGATACACATCCAGAATGATGCCGTTGCGCCGGTTTTTCTCATGGGCGGCTTGTCCGGCCTGCACCAGGGCCTGCCAGGCGGGCCGGACGGCAGGGAGCGCCGCCGCCTGCTGCATGGGGGACAGGCTTGCATGGGCAGCAGGCAACAGCCCGGCTGCCAGTGTCAGCCGATGCTGTTCATGCGCATGCAGCTGATCGGCATAACCCTGCTTTTGTTCTGCGATGGCCCGTAGCGCATCGGCGCTGTGGGGGGCCGCCAGCAGTCCGGCTTCTTCATCCAGCAGACGGCTGAACGCCTGGAAACATTCCATTTCCTGCTTCAATTGCAGGCAGAGCGCGGCGGTAGCTTCTTGGGCAGGCATGGCAGGTCTTGCAGGAGGAAAATCGCTGAAACGGAAAGAGACGCAGCGAAAGTTGCTGCAACGGGGATGACCCTGGCGGCTCAGGGTTTGAGCAGATCCTTGGCGCTGGATAGCAGGCCATCGGCAATGCGGCCGGTGTCCATCTGATACTCGCCCTGGCGGATGGCCTGGATGATGCGTTCGACCTTGGCGGTGTCGATGTCGCCGGTTGCCGTGGCAGCTGACGCAGGTGCGCGGGCTGCGTCCAGTGACGCCGCACTCAGCGAGACGGAGACCGTGGCGGTTTCTGCTTTGTCCTGCCGTTCGGGAGCCGCCGCCGGGGTGCGGTCGCGCACGCTGTCGGCAAGGCCGGTCGCGGCAGGGGGAAGATGGCGGGGCGGAATGATCACATGTTCTCCGGGCGGGCGTCACAGGCCGGTTTGCGGCGTGGCCTGTGGAATTCAGGGGCTTGACCGGGTTAACGGCAGGGCTTGCGGAAAGTTTAGCCCGCCTGCCGGGCTTAATGCAGGATGTCGATGGTTCCGGCGTTGCGCACCCGGCCAGACAGAATGGTGCCAGCGGGGTTGCGTACCTGAATCGTCTGGCCCGGTGCACCATCCTCCATGGCCAGGCCCTCCGTGCTCACACTGAATCCCTGGCCTTCGATAATCAGTTTGACCGTGCTGCCGCGCAGCACCGTTTCCGCATGGCGCAGGGCGCTGGCGCGAATGGGCTGGCCGGCGGCGATGCGCTGGCGTGCCTGCTGCTGCGTCAGCTGCGTCCAGTCGGTCAGGACATCGGCTGGCTGTTGCAGCAAGTTGCCTTCCAGGCGCTGCACCTTGCTGTTGTCCAGGCTATCGCCAGTCTGGATCGGGACGGTGGCGGCCAGATAGCTGCCGTTGAGCGCGATTTCCGCTGGCGCGTACAGGCTCCAGCGCTGCGGGCCGGCGCAGCGGAAACCGATGTTCATGCGCGCCCGCAGCCTGCCGTTGCCGGACAGAAAGGCGCTGAGCCCTTCCGTGCAGGGCTGGCGTTGTTCCAGGCGTACCGGCGCCAGCTGAATGTGGGGCTCGCCTGCGAGTTGGCTGCTGTGCGCCGTGATCAGTTCGGTTGCGAGTTGCTGGAGGGTGTCCTGGCTTTGGGGCCAGGCGCAAAAGGGCAGGAAGGCCAGTGTATAGCCCGCCATGCGGCGCCAGGATGCCAGGCGCGGCCAGCGGGCGGCGCCTTGCGGTACACGGGAGGAGCGGGCCGGCGGAGTCGGCCAGGATGCAGAAGCTGGGGGCATGCGGATATTTTACGGGGCTTGGGCAGGGATGCCAGCGGCGCGGTGGCCGCCAGGCATAGGCTGCAGCGGGCAGCCGGAAGGGGGGGGCAAGTCCGGACAGGCGGCCCGCGCAGCAGGGGGGCTGCGGCTCAGGGGAAAGCGGCGCATCACGGGTTCGGAAAAACCGTAGTCTGGAAGGGGGAATAGGCAAATATTTACATTCTTTTTCCCGGCATTGTCCGAGCCCGTCCTTGCGTAACATCCTTGTCAGGATGGCGCGCGGCGCGTCCGCATGCGAGAGCGGGGCATTCTATGGCCGGCCTCGGTTGCGGCACCGGCATGGGCCGGACGCAGCCCGCTTAGTCAGGTTTCCGTTTACTTCAGGTTTTCTCAGGTTTGGCGCCGCCAGGCGTCCTGCTTGCCTTATCCATGCTTGACCGTATCGACGACCATTTCAGTTTTCATCAGAAAGCCCTGAGCCTGCGGGCGCAACGCCAGGAAGTGCTGGCCGCCAATATTGCCAATGCCGACACGCCCGGCTACCAGGCGCGTGACTTCGATTTCAGTCAGGCCCTGGCTGCGGCCGAGGCTGGCCAGCAAGGCGGTTTGCCGCTGGCGGTGACGGCACCGGGCCATCTGAGCACGGCGGGCGCGCAGGCGGGCACGGCGGATCTGCTGTACCGCCAGCCGCTGCAGCCCAGTCTGGATGGCAATACGGTGGATATGGATGTGGAACGGGTGGATTTCGCTGACAACGCCTTGCGCTACCAGGCCGGGCTGACGGTGCTGTCCAGCCGCATCAAGGGGCTGCTGGCAGCCATGCAGCAATAGAAACGGACAGAACGGACGAGACATGTCATTGACGAACATTTTTGGCATCGCCGGGTCGGCGCTGACGGCGCAATCCCAGCGTATGAACGTGTCGGCCAGCAATATGGCCAATGCCGATAGCGTGGCCGGCCCGGACGGCCAGCCCTATCGTGCGCGCCAGGTGATTTTCCAGGTGGCGCCCGTCAGCGGGCAGTCGTATGGCAATGAGCTCATCGGCGGGGTGCAGGTCGCTGAAGTGGTGCAGGATAGCGCGCCGCTGCGCATGGTGTACGACCCGGCGCACCCGCTGGCGAATGCGGACGGCTATATCGCCATGCCCAACGTCGATGTGGTCGCGGAAACCGTCAACATGATTGCGGCCTCGCGTTCCTATCAGGCCAATGTGGAAGTCCTGAATACCGCCAAGAACCTGATGCAGCGCACGCTGACGCTGGGCCAGTAAACGGACGCGGCAAAGAGGACGCAAGAACACGATGAGCACGATAGTAAATGGCAGCAATGCGGGCAGTGTCGATAGCCGTTCCTTGGCGGTATCGACGGCACAGGCCAGTACCAACAACCTGATGGCCGACACGCAGGAGCGTTTCCTGACGCTGCTGGTGACGCAGATGCAGAATCAGGATCCGCTCAACCCCATGGACAACGCGCAGGTCACCTCACAGATCGCGCAGCTGTCCACGGTGGCCGGGGTGAATCAGTTGAATACCACCTTGCTGGCGTTGTCCGGCCAGTTGGATGTCGGCCAGTCCATGCAGGCGGCTGCGCTGGTCGGCAAGGATGTGCTGGTGCCGGGCAGCAAGGTGTTGCTGGGCGGCGCGACGGGCGAGGATGCCCAGGGCCAGGCTACGCCGTTCGGCGTCGATATGCAGGCACCGGCTGCGGGTGTGGTGGTCGAGGTGCTCGACAAGAACGGAACGCCAGTGCGGCGGATGGATCTGGGGGCGCAGCCAGTCGGTGTGCGGGCGCTGTCCTGGGACGGCAAGGACGATACCGGCACGGCATTGCCGGAGGGGGCGTATTTCGTGCGGGTATCCGCCACGGCATCCGACGGCTCGGCAGTGCCGGCCGAAACACTGAGCTATGGGCAGGTCAAGAGCGTGGTCTATACCACCGAAGGCTTGCGCCTGGATCTGGGTTTGGCGGGCCAGGTCAGTCTGTTCGATATTCGACAAATCATGTAATTGCGGATCAGCCGCCAGACGTGTGCGGAAGGCGTGCGGGGCGGTGTTCAGGGAGCGTAGAAAAATGGGTTTCAGTCAGGGTTTGAGCGGCTTGAATGCGGCGTCCGCAGGCCTGGATGTCATCGGCAACAATATTGCCAACTCGGCGACGGTTGGTTTCAAGGCAGGCAGTGCCGTGTTTTCCGATGTGTTCGCCAGTTCCCGTATCGGTATGGGGGTGCAGGTGTCGGGTATCAGCCAGCGCTTCGCGGCCGGGACGATCTCCAGCACGAACAATGAGCTGGATATGGCCATCGACGGCCAGAACGGTTTTTTCCGTTTGCAGGACACCGATGGCTCGATTCTGTATTCGCGCAACGGCCAGTTCTTTGAAAACGAGAACCACCAGATCGTCAATATCCAGGGCCACAAGCTGACGGGCTATCCCGCCGGCCAGGTGGGCGCCGATCCGGTGCCGCTGAGCATTCCCTCCAGCAACATTCCGCCGCAGGCTACGGATGCGCTGTCCGCAAACCTGAACCTGGACGCCAACGACCCGGTGATCGACCCGGCGCTCAAGCCTTTCAACCCGAGCGACAGCAGCACTTTCAGCGATTCCACGCCGATGACGGTCTATGACTCGCTGGGGAATTCCCATGTGCTGACCCAGTACTTCATCAAGCGTTCCGGCTCACAGGGCACCGCCAGCAACTGGGAAGTGCAATACGCCCTGGATGGCAAGCATGTGCCGGGCAATGCCCAGGAGCTCAGCTTCGACACCAGCGGCCGCATGACCAGCCCGATAGCCCAGGTATCCAAGAATTTTGCAGATCCGGGTGGCGCGGATTCGCCTGCGGCCGACCTGAATATTGCTTTCAACTATGGCGGCTCTTCGCAGTATGGCGGCAAGTTCCGTTATGACATGCTGCAAAACGGCTACCAGTCCGGCGAGTATGTACGGGTTTCGCTGGCGGCCGACGGCCGACTGATGGCGCAGTATTCGAATGACAAGAGCCAGGAAATCGGCACGGTCGTCCTGGCGGATTTCAATAACCTGCAAGGTTTGCAGGCGGCAGGCGGCAATGCCTGGATGGAAACCGTGAGTTCCGGCCCGGCCACGCTGGGGCAGCCGGGCAGCAATGGGCTGTCTCTGCTGGTGGGACAGGCGGTAGAGGCGTCCAACGTGGATATGGGGCAGGAACTGGTCAATATGATCATCGCCCAGCGCACCTATCAGGCCAATGCCCAGACCATCAAGACCCAGGACGGCATCATGCAGACCCTGGTCACCATGCGCTAAGGAATCGCCGCGCATGGACAAGCTGCTCTACACCGCCATGGGCGGAGCCGCCAGGACACTGGAGCACCAGGCGGTCATCAGTAACAACATGGCGAACATCAATACGCCGGGTTTCCGCGAACAGCTGGCGCTGTACCGTTCAGTGCCGGTCGAGGGGCCGGGGGCGCCGACGCGGGTCTATACCCTGGCCACGACGCCGGGCTCGGATTTTTCGCCAGGGCCGCTGCAAAGCACGGGCCGCGAACTGGATGTGGCACTGGCTGGCGAAGGCTGGCTGGCGGTGCAGGCGCAGGACGGCGAGGCCTATCTGCGCACGGCCAGCCTGCAGGTGGGCAGCGATGGTGTGCTGCGCACTGAGCGCGGCCTGGCGCTGCTGTCTGCGGATGGCGGCGTGATTGATGTTCCCCAGGGCGCGACGCTGACGATTTCCGCCGATGGCAATGTGAATGCCTTGGGCGCAGGCGATGCGCCCAATGATGTGGCGGTGCTGGCGCAGCTCAAGCGCGTGAACCCGCCAGCGGCGCAACTGCAGCGCGGCGATGATGGTCTGTTCCGGCTGGCATCGGGGATAGCGGGCGATGCGGCCGTGCAGGAACCGGCACCGGCGGATCCCTCCGTGGGCGTAGTGAGCGGGGCGCTGGAAAGCAGCAATGTCAGTGCCGCTGCGGCGATGGTCGGCATGATCAATAACGCGCGCCGCTTCGAGATGCAGATGAAAGTGATCCAGCACGCCGATGGCAATGCCCAGCGCGCCAACGACCTGCTGGCGGTCTCACAGTAAGCAGGCCGGCCGCTCAGGCGCCGGCAACAGGATTTGATGCAGTCTATGCCTGTCGAACAGGCGCAAGGAATGCCCGGATGATACGTTCACTATGGATAGCCAAGACCGGCCTGGAAACCCAGCAGACCGGCATGGATGTCATTGCCAATAACCTCGCCAACGTCAGCACCAATGGCTACAAACGCCAGCGCGCTGTGTTCGAAGACCTGATGTATCAGGTCGTGCGTCAGCCTGGCGCGCAGGTTGGTGATGCCAATCAGCTGCCCTCCGGCCTGCAGCTGGGCACCGGCGCGCGCACGGCGGCAACGGCGCGCGTGCATACCGAGGGCAGCCTGAACAATACCGGCAACCCCTGGCATGTGGCGATCGAAGGGCGCGGTTTCTTCGAGGTGGAATTGCCGGATGGCTCCCTGGCCTATACCCGCGACGGCGCCCTGCAGGTCGATCAGGACGGCCAACTGGTGACGGCGGGCGGCTATGTGCTGCAACCGCCCATCAACGTGCCGGACAATGCCTTGAGTCTCAGTATCAGCAAGAACGGCATGATATCCGTCACCCAGCCGGGCTCGGCGGGAATCAGTGTGCAGATCGGGCAGATCCAGCTGGCGACTTTCGTCAATCCCACGGGTTTGCAGAGCATCGGCCAGAACATGTACCTGGAAACCAGTGCGTCCGGCCCGGCCAATGTGTTGCAGCCTGGCCTGGATGGCGCCGGTTCGCTGGCCCATGAGTATCTGGAAACCTCGAACGTCAATGTCGCTGAAGAACTGGTCAATATGATCACGACCCAGCGCGCCTATGAAATCAACAGCAAGGCTGTGTCCACCTCCGACCAGATGCTGGCGCGTCTGACGCAGCTTTGATGGGGGCTGGGCGGGCAATGAACCGTGTGTTGGAAAGGGATCGGACGCCGGGCGGGCAGGGCGAATGGCGCAGCCGGCTGGGCTGGCTGCCGGTATTGATGCTGGGCGGTTGCGCATTGATTCCGCCGGAACCCATTGTGGTGGGGCCGGTCAGTGCGCCGCCGCCCGCTCCGGCGCAACCGCTGGCCGTGCCCAATGGTGCCATTTATCAGCCCACGGCCTATGGCAGCTATCCCTTGTTTGAAGACCGGCGGCCGCGCCAGGTGGGCGACATCGTCACCATTGTGTTGAACGAAAACACCAATGCGGCCAAAAGCGTGGCGACCAATACCAAGCGCAACGGCTCGGCGGCGCTGGGCATGAATACCATGCCCAGCGCTTTGCCCGGCGCTTTCGGGCCGCAGCAGAACATGGATGCCTCGGGCAGCAATAACGCCTCGGGCACTGGGGACAGCAAGGCCAACAATACCTTCTCGGGAACGATCACGACCACCGTGATCGAAGTGTTGCCCAACGGCAACCTGAGGGTGGCCGGCGAGAAGCAGATTGCTATCAACCGGGGCAGCGAATATGTGCGGTTCTCCGGGACGGTGGACCCGCGCAGCATCACCGGCAACACGCATTCCGTATCGTCCACGCAGGTGGCGGATGTGCGTTTGGAGTACCGCAGCCAGGGCGTCATGGATGAAGTGCAGAGCATGGGCTGGCTGCAGCGGTTTTTCCTGAACGTCATGCCATTTTGACCATGCTGCCGGGCGAGGTTATCCGCGCTGCGGCTGTTGCAGGTCGGCCGGACAGTCTTCGCTGCGCCGGGGGCGAGATATTTTTCACGAGAGTAGATGCCATGATGCGTCATGTTTCCCTGATCTTCGGCCCGGCCTTGCTGTGCCTGGGCCTGTTGGCGTCCGCACAGGCGGCGACCCAGCGCATCAAGGACGTTTCCAGCGTTCAGGGCGTGCGCGACAACCCCTTGATTGGCTATGGCGTGGTGGTCGGGCTGGATGGCAGTGGCGATCAGGTGCGGCAGGCGCCGTTCACGCAGCAAAGTGTCGCCAATATGCTGGCGCAGCTGGGGGTTACGGTGCCGCCGGGCTCGAATATGCAGTTGAAGAATGTGGCGGCCGTCATTGTCACGGCGACGCTGCCGCCGTTTTCCCGGCCCGGGCAGAATCTGGATGTGGTGGTGTCGTCCATGGGCAATGCCAAAAGCCTGCGCGGCGGTACCTTGTTGATGACGCCCTTGAAAGGCGCGGATGGCCAGGTGTATGCCATTGCCCAGGGCAATTTGCTGATAGGCGGCGCGGGTGCGTCGGCAGGCGGCAGCAGTGTGCAGGTCAATCAGCTCAACAGCGGCATGATTACCAACGGCGCCATTGTTGAGCGCGCCGTGCCGACCGTGATCGCCACCCAGGGGCAGGTACACCTGGAACTGAAAGAAAATGACTTTGGCACCGCGCAGAATGTGGTGGATGTGGTGAATGCCGCTTTCGGGCCGGGAACGGCAACGGCGCTGGACGGCCGGGTCATTGCGGTGGCGGCGCCCGCTGCCGATGCGGCGCTCAGCCAGTTCCTGTCGCGCCTGGAGAACCTGCCTATCGAGCGCGCACCGGTCGCGGCCAAGGTCATCATCAATGCCCGTACGGGTTCCGTGGTCATGAACCGGACGGTGGTCATTGAAGAGTCTGCCGTGGCGCATGGCAATATTTCCGTGGTGATCAATCGCAGCCTGGATGTCAGCCAGCCCAACGCCCCCTTTGCCGGCGGCCAGACCGTCGTGGCGCCCAATACGGAAATCCGTCTGCTGCAAGATGGTGGCGGGCTCAAGTACATGCAGACCAGCGCCAATCTGCAGGATGTGGTCAATGCGCTCAATGCCCTGGGCGCGACGCCGCAAGACCTGCTGTCCATTCTGCAGGCCATGCAGCGTGCCGGCGCGTTGCGGGCGGAACTGGAAATTATCTGAGGCTGGATGATGACGATTGCCAACAGTTCTCCTGCTGTGTCCCTGGCCCAGGGGTTTGTGTTCGATACGAGGGAAATGGATCGGCTGCGGGCCAGGGTGCAGCAGTCGCCTGAGGGCGAGGCCGCGCAGCGCGAGGTTGCCCAGCAGTTCGAGGCCTTGTTCATCAACATGATGATTCAGCGCATGCGTGACGCGACTCCCGCAGAAGGGCTGTTCGACAATGAACAGACGCGCATGATGCAGTCGCTGGCCGATCAGCAGATGGCCTCTGAGCTGGTGCGCAGCCAGTCAGGCTTGGGGCTGGCGGAAGCCTTGCTGCGGCAGATCCGGCAGCCGGGCAATGCGCTGGCGGCGGCCGGGTCTGCCGCCAGTGCGGGGCAAGCGCCTGGAACCGCGGGCGTGGCGGGCGCAGCTGCCAGCGTGGCGATGCCGGGGCTGGCCGCCACGCCGGGCAGCCTATCGGCGGCCATGCCGGCAAATAGCGGGGGGGCACAAGGATTCTGGCGCGGAGCGCGGGCCGGGATGGCGGCGGGGCAGGCTTGGGCTGGCCAGGTGCCCGCCTTGCGCGCAGCCGCGCATGCGCCGGATTTCGTGGCCCGTTTTGTCGAAAAACTGGCGCCCATGGCGCAGCGGGTGGCGCAGGAAAGCGGGATTCCGGCCCAGTTGATCCTGGGGCAGGCCGCGCTGGAGTCCGGCTGGGGGCGGCGTGAAATCCGCCATGAGGATGGCAGCCCCAGTCATAACCTGTTTGGCATCAAGGCGACTTCGGGCTGGCGCGGTGATGTGGTGGAAACCATGACGACCGAGTACGAGGCAGGCACGGCGCGCAAGCTGAGCCAGCCTTTCCGGGCGTACTCCTCTTATGAGGATGCCTTGCGCGATTATGCCGGCCTGCTGCAGCGCAGCGAGCGTTACCAAAGCGTGCTGCAGACATCCGATCCGGCTGAAGCCGCACGCCGTATCCAGGCTGCCGGCTATGCCACTGACCCGGCATATGCCGACAAACTGATCAGTGTGATGGCCATGCTAGAGCGTTGACGCAGACGCCCTAAATTTCCGCGCCATTTTGCCGTTATTCCCTGGGAATGCCTGGAGCGCCCGGAACCGTGCAGGCCGGCGGGGCGCCCGGCAACCCTTTTGAGAGTCTCCTGACCATGAATCTGTACAACCTGGGACTGACGGGTATCAACGCTGCCACGGCGCGTTTGAATACGACCGGCCACAATATCAACAACGTCGATACGCAAGGCTACAACCGCCAGCAGGTCATGGTGTCCGCCGTGGGCGGCAGCGCCACCAGCGCCGGTTTCTATGGTCGCGGCGTCGCCGTGGATGGCGTGACGCGTCAGTACAGTTCCTATCTGCACAATCAATTGGTGTCGGCCCGTTCCGAACAGTCGTCCTATGGCAGCTATCTGAACGAAATCGGGCAGATCAACAATCTCATCGGCAATAGCGAAACCGGCATCTCCCCGGCGCTCAAAGCCTTCTTTTCCAGCGTGCAGGCCGTGGCGTCTGAGTCCGGCGATGCGGCTGCCCGCCAGGAAATGATCGGGCAGGCCAACAGTCTGGTGACGCAGATCAACCAGACCCAGGAAATGCTGAACCGGCAGCGCGACGAGATCAATATTCAGTTACGCACAACGGTTGAACAGATCAATAGCTATGTGGATGGGATCGCCAGCCTGAATGAACGGATTACCCTGGCCAAGGCATCGTCGGCGCCGGGCCAGGAGCCCAATGACCTGCTTGATCAGCGGGACCAGCTGGTCTCGGAGCTGAATCAGCTGGTGGGCGTGCGGGTGATCGCGCAGGGTTCATCCATCAATTTGACGGTGGGCAACGGGCAGGTATTGCTGTCCGGCAATCAGAGCTATCCCTTGCAGGCCGTGACTTCGGCCAGTGATCCGGGCCGCACGGTGATTGCCTATGCACTGCCTGTCGAGGGTGGGGGCAGCACGCTGGTGGAACTGGACGAAAGCCGTTTGAGCGGTGGCAGCCTGGGCGGCCTGCTGGCTTTCCGGCGCGAATCGCTGGACAGTGTGCAGAACGATCTGGGGCGTTTGGCGCTCGGCCTGGCGCAGGCATTCAATGCGCAGCACCGTCAGGGGGTGGATCTGAACGGCCAGGCCGGGGGAGATTTCTTCCGCATCGCGGATCCTGTCACGCACGCCAGCGTGGGGAATCAGGGCAGCGCCAGCGCTGGCGGCAATGCCGGGGTCAGCGCGGCAGTCAAGGACATCCAGGCCTTGCACGCCAGCGATTACCGCATCAGCTATCACGCGGCCAGCGGCAAGTATGAAGTGCAACGTCTGGCCGACGGCGTGACACGCTCTTTTGATGGCGATGCCGGCACTATCGAGCTGGACGGCCTGAGCGTGGCCTTGCCCGATGCCACACAGCCCGGGGCGGTGGCGCACGGCGACAGCTGGCTGCTGCAACCGACCATGAATGCCGCGGCCAGTCTGGCGGTGGCCGTGGACAACCCCGCGCAGATCGCTGCGGCCGACGCCAGTGGCGGCAGCAGCAATAACGCCAACGCGCTGAAGCTGGCCCAGCTGCAAACCGACAAGGTCATGGGCCAGGGTTCGCTCAGCATCAGCGACACCTATCTGCAGATCGTGAACAAGGTAGGCGTCAAGACCGGGGAAGTGACCACCGCCAGCAAGGCGCAGGACAACCTCGTCACGCAGCGGCTGACGGCGCAGCAAGCGGTGTCAGGCGTCAGCCTGCGCGAAGAGCAGGTGGCCTTGATGCAATACGCCGAACAGTATCAGGCGTCCGCTCGCCTGATCGACGTTGCCAGCCAGATGTTCGACACCTTGCTGTCCATCAAGTAACGGCTGGCGCCGCAACGACAGGATCAAACCATGCGTATCAGTTCGTCTTTGATGTACCAGATCGCCGTCAGCCAGTTCTCGCGCAAGGAAGCGCAACAGGTGCAGCTGTACGAGCAGATTTCCACCGGCCTTCGTGTCGTGCGGCCCGGCGATGATCCGCTGGCCGCCTCGCAGGCGGTGCGTACCAGCCAGAATCTGGCGCTGAACGAGCGGTTCACGGCCAACCGGCAAGTGGCCAAGCACAACCTGGGTGAAACCAGCCAGATGCTGGATGCCACAGTGAATACCTTGCAGGATGTGACGACCCGGCTGGTTGAAGTCGGTAATGGCATTTATTCGGAGACGGACCAACGGGCGCTGGCCAAGGTGCTCAAGGAATCCTATGACCGCCTGCTGAACCAGGCCAATGCCCGGGACGGCAATGGCGTGTATATGTTTTCCGGTCATCGCGGGGATGTCGCTCCGTTCCAGACCGATAGCGAAGGCTGGGTCAGCAGCGCCTACCAGGGGGATGCCGGGCGGCGTCTGATCCAGGTGGACCAGACCCGCCAGATACCGACGGCCGATTCTGCGCTGGATGTTTTCGCCCGTGCCAATCCGGGGGACAAATCCTATGTGGCGTCGGCGGCGGCAGGCAATCAGGGCAGCGCGACCTTCAGTTCGCCAGCGGTAACCGGCCAGGGCGGCGAGCATGTGGGCAAGACGCTCAATATTGCTTTTGAAACGGATCCGGCAGTGGCGGGCGGCGTCCGCTATGTGGTGACGGACGCCACGCAAACCGTGTTGGAAAGCGGTGCGTATGACCCGCAAGCGGGGCTCAATCTGTCGTTGGGGGGCGTGAGCCTGGCGTTTCAGGGGGAGCCGGCGGCGGGTGACAGCTTCACGCTGGAACCGATGGCACAGGCCGATATGGATGTGTTTTCCACTTTGCGGCGCACCATCGAAGCCCTGGAGTCTTTGGATAAGGCCGATCCGGCGTCGGTTGCCCGGTTTCAGAACGTGGTGGGCGAGGCGCAGCGCAAGTTGTCCAGCGTGTATGACAACGTGCTGACGGTGCAGGCTTCGATGGGCGCGCGCATGAATGAACTGTCGGCGCTGGATACCGTCGGGACGGCGCGTGGCCTCAGCTATGCCAAGCAGCTCGATAACCTGGTTGGCCTGGACGAGTTCGCGGCGTATAGCCAGCAGGTCTATTACAAGAATGCGCTGGAAGCCTCGATGCTGGCCTTCCAGCGCATTCAGAGTCTGGGTCTGTTCAACGGCAATAACTAGGCCGCGCGCGATACGGCTGGGATAAAGGGTTGATAAGCATGTTTCGGAATACATCCATAAAAATCAATATGATGCTGGTGCTGAGCCTGTTCATGGGCTTGCTGCTGGTGGCGCTGGCGCTGGGGTGGAACGGGATGCGGGTGTCCAGCCAGGCCTTTGAGACGCTGTATGGTCTGTCCGTGAAGCAGGTGCTGCCGCTCAAGGAAGTGGCACTGGCCGTCAGCGATAGCCATTACTGGATGGAGCGTGCCCGGCGGATTGAAAGCGAGGACGGGACGCAGCAGGACATCGTGCAGGCGGTCGGGCAGGCAGAGGCTGCCTTGAGCCGCGCGGAGCAGCACTATGCACGCTTTGCCGGCTATGCGCCGGTGACGGAGACCGGTGCGGAGTTGGGAGAGGTTCTGGCCCGCCACAATGCCTTGATGCGGCAACGCGCCCAGGCCTTTTTGCCCCATGAGGCGGGGGCGCTGCCAGTGGCCCAGGCGGACCTGGAGGCTTTGCTGGCAAAGGGCGGCGCTTTGCTGCGGGCTTTTACCGATCACGCGCAGGCGCAGATTGCGGTGATGCAGGAGCAGGATTCGCAGCGCGAGCGCTGGGCGCAGGTGGTGGTGCTGGCGCTGATGGCGCTGGCCTTGCTGATTTCCGTGACTGCGTGGCTGGTGTTGCGCCGCCGTGTGTTGCGGCCTTTGGATGAGGCGGCGCAATTGCTGGATCGGGTGGCGCAGGGCGATCTGACGTCGCGGCTGGATGTCCGTGAAGGCAATGAGATTGGCAGGCTGATGACCGGGCTGCGCAAGATGCAGGAAAACTTGTCACAAATGGTGCTGCAGGTGCGCCGTGGGGTGGAGGAAATTTTCCATGGCAGCAAGGAGATCGCCCAGGGCAATGCGGATCTGAGCAGCCGCACCGAGCAGCAGGCCGCTTCTTTGCAGGAGACTGCCGCTAGCATGGAGCAACTGGCTTCTACGGTTCAGCAGAATGCGGATAACGCCCGCCAGGCGGATCATCTGGCTGCCGGCAGCATGGAGGTGGCGCGGCGCGGGGGCGAGGCCGTGTCCGAAGTGGTGGCCACGATGACTGAAATTTCCAGCAGTTCGACCAAGATTGCGGAAATCGTCAATGTGATTGATGGCATTGCTTTCCAGACCAATATCCTGGCCTTGAATGCCGCAGTGGAAGCCTCGCGCGCCGGCGATCAGGGCAAGGGGTTTTCCGTCGTGGCCAGCGAGGTGCGTACGCTGGCGCAACGCAGTGCCCAGGCCGCCAAGGAGATCAAGCAGTTGATCGACGATTCGGTCAACAAGGTCAAGGCCGGTTCCGATCAGGTGGGCCGTGCGGGCGATACGATGCGCGAGATCATGGAGTCGGTGCAGCGTGTGGCGGACATCATGGGTGAGATTTCTTCGGCCTCGCAGGAGCAGTCGCTGGGTATAGATCAGATCAATCGTGCCGTGGCGCAGATGGATCAGGTGACGCAGCAGAATGCCGCCCTGGTCGAGCAGGCGGCGGCGGCTGCCGGGTCGCTGGAGGATCAGGCCTCCAGTCTGGCGCAGGCGGTGTCGGCGTTCAAGGTGTCTTCGGGTGGGGTCAGCCGTGCCCGGACGGCGGCGGGGTCCTCGGGGAGCCACGCGGTTGCGTCTGGCGGTGCGGCGCAAGCGTCGGCCCGTCTGGCGGCAGCGACCCGCTCAGGCGCAAGTGCTGCGGCTTCGTCCGCCTCTGCAACGTCAGCCTCTGCCCGCAAGGTCGCCAAGCCGGCCGTGGCCGGGCGGCGGGAGCCGGTGGCGGTTTCGTCTCCGGCCTCGGCCCGTGCCGCGCGCGCGGGGGACGAGGACGATTGGGAGTCTTTTTAAGCCTTTGCCCGGGCCACGGTTTGCCGGCCGGGATGTTCACGACGAGGCCTGGCAGGGTTGTGCTTCCATAGGGAAGCCGGCCGCGCCAGCATGATGCCAGCCACGAATTGCGAGAGACCGCATGCGAAACAATCAACCGGTCAATGACCATGAGTACCATCTGAGCGAGTCGGATTATCTGATTTCGCGTACGGATCTGGAAGGCCGTATTACTTACGCCAATGAGGCGTTTGTGATTGCGAGCGGTTTTACCCGCGATGAGTTGATGGGGCAGCCGCACAATATTGTCCGTCATCCGGATATGCCGCCAGAGGCTTTCGCGGATTTGTGGCAGACGCTGGAGAGCGGCAATTCCTGGCTGGGTGTGGTGAAGAACCGGCGCAAGGATGGCGGTTTTTATTGGGTGCTGGCCAATGTGACGCCGGTGCGCGAAGCCGGCAAGGTGGTGGCTTTTTCTTCTGTGCGCGTGAAGCCCAGCGAGCAGCATGTGGCTCGTGCCAGGCAGTATTACGCACGCTGGCGCGCCGGTCAGCGGGTGGCGGCGCGTTTGGCGCGTGGCCGGATTGTGGCGACGGGGTGGCGCGGTCTGGCGGGCGGCTTGCGCAAGCTGGGCAAGCCTTGGCTGGCGCCGAGTATGCTGCGTTTCGCCTTTTTTTCGTCAATGATGGTGTTGCTGGCAGCCTTGACTTCCGTGTGGCATTTGCGTTCGGCGGAGGGGGCCGAGTTCGGGACGGAGTGGTTGTTGGGCGGTGCGTTGTTGGCGTCGTTGCTGATTTTTCTGTATGGCTGGCGGGTGACGGTCAAGACGGGCCGGGCGATCGAGGATGTGGTGGATCGGGCGTTCCGTCTGGCCGCAGGGGATTTGGGGACGGCGCTGCAGTATCACGATGATGATCCGGTGGGGCGTTTGGCTTTTGCCCTGGAGATGACGCGTTGCGGGATGACGAGCGTGGCGCTGGATATGCGCAGCAATACCCGTGGGGTGGTGACGGTGCTGGAGACGATTCGTTCCGCCAATAAGGATTTGCAGCATCGTACAGAGGAGTCCGCAGCTTCGCTGGAGATGACGGCAACCAGTGTGGATGAGTTGAGCGCGACGGTGAAGCATAACGTCGATAATGTGAAGCAGGTGTCGCAGTGGACGCATGATTGCCGTCAGCTGGCCGGCCAGGCCGGTACCAGTGTGAGCGATGTGGCGGCGACGATGAAGGAGATCGAGGCGGGTTCGACCAAGATTTCGGAGATTATCCGTTTGATCGACGGGATCGCTTTCCAGACCAATATTCTTGCGCTGAATGCGGCCGTGGAGGCCGCCAGGGCCGGGGAGGCGGGCAAGGGGTTCGCGGTGGTGGCCGGGGAGGTGCGTTCTTTGGCACAGAAGAGCGCGGACGCCGCCCGCGAGGTGCGGGATTTGATCCAGGAGTCCACCGGGCGGGTGGATGCCGGCGCGGGCAAGGTGAAGGCGGCAGGGTCTATGGTGGAGCAGGTGATGGCCGCCATCGAGAGGGTGGATCAGACGATGAGCGAGATTTCCCTGGCGTCCAATGAGCAGCATATCGGTGTGGAGCAGGTGAGTCTGGCGATGAATCAGATCGACGGGCAGACGCAGCAGAATTCGGCGCTGGTGGAGAGTTTGGCCGAGGCGATGCAGACGTTGATGGAGCGGGTGGATGGTTTGCGGGTGGCGCAGCATGTGTTCCGGTTGGCGCCGGCGGGGCAGCGTTGATTTTCTTGGAGCACCGGCATAAGGGTGAGGTGCTAAGTTGCGCCTAGGCCTGTCTGAGGCGGCAGGCCGGTTGCGTGGTTTCGGCTGCGCCGGAGCTGCCTGCCAGTCTGTGTCTGCGGAATAGCGTTGATTGCCTTGGAGCATCGGCGGCAGGGTGAGGTGCTAAGTCGCGCCGAGGCCTGTCTGGGGCAGCAGGCAGATCGCGTGGTTCCGGCTGCGCCGGAACTCCCCGTGCCAGGCGGCGCCAGCGGGGCGGGCGCACAACTCGCGAGGCGGACAGTCCCCCGGACTGTCCGCAAGCGTCTCGCTCAAACATGTGCGCCCTTGCCTCCCCGCTGACACCACCTAGCACGGCACGCTCCACTGCCTGCTGCCCCAGACAGGCCTCGGCGCTGGCAGCCAGGCTTGCAGGTTCAATGCTACGGGTTGCTGTGTGAACGGTGGGCGCAGTTCGGGGCGGCCTGATGAAGGAGGTTGGCTTGATGAGGGGGGCTTGGTGGGGGCAGGGTGTGTTTAAGCGCCGGCTAGCCCTTGTACCATCCTCAACATGTGTTCCAGGCCGTTTTCGATGAGTTGGCCGAGAAAGCCGCTACTGTTGGGCAGGACTGCGAGCAAGGCCAGCAGGCCGGCGATGAGCGAGACGGGGAAGCCGACGGCGAAGACGGACATTTGCGGCGCCGTGCGGTTGAGGATGCCCAAGGCCAGGTTGATGGTGAGCAGGGCGGTGATCAAGGGCAAGGCCATGAGCAGGCCGGAGACGATGATGGCGTTGCTCCATTCGAGCAGGATTCCCCAGCCGTTGATGTCCAGCGGCGCAGCAGCCAGCGGCAGGGTTTCAAAGGAGCGCTGCAGGCCGGCGATCACCATCAGGTGGCCATCCAGTGCCAGGAATAGCAGGACGGTGATGGCGTTGAAGAGGCGCGATAGCACGGTGGTGCTGGCGCCACCGCCAGGGTCGAAGAATGTGGCGAAGGAGAGGCCCATCTGCAGGCCGACGAGTTCGCCGGCCGTGTGGACGGCAGCAAAGACGATGCGTATGCAGAGCCCCATGGCGAGGCCTATGAGTATTTGCCGCGCCATGATGGCCAGGCTGCCCCAGGAGCCGGGCGCCAGTTCGGGAAGGGGGCCGGCGCCGGGCGCCAGCGCCAGGGTGAGCGCCAAGGCCAGCGCCAGTTTGATTTTTTTGGGGATGGCAGCGTCGCCCAGGACGGGCGCGGTGAGCATGAGCGCGCCGATGCGGCAGAAGGGCAGGATGAAGGTGTGGATCCAGCCGTAGAGCTGCTCCAGCGAGAAGGCGATCATGGCCGTGCCGGATCCGGCCTATTGGGCGAATTGCGGGATGGCGCTGAACAGCTGGCGCATGTAGTCCACCAGCTGTTCGATCAGCAAGGGCCCGAGCAGAACCAGGGTGCCGCACATGGCCAGCAGTTTCGGGATGAAGGAGAGGGTCATTTCATTGATCTGCGTGGCCGCCTGGAAAATGCTGATGACCAGGCCGACCAGCAGGATGACGAGCAGCAGGGGGCCAGCCACCGATAGGGTGATTTTGATGGTTTCATAGGCCAGCGTCATTACCGCTTCGGGTGTCATGGTGTCTCCAGGGCAAGGCCGGGGCGCAGAGGCGCCGGTGGGAGGTGGGGCAGGGTCAGGGGTTGAAGCTTTGGGCCAGCGAGCCCAGCAGCAGTGTCCAGCCGTCAGCCAGGACGAATAGCATCAGCTTGAAGGGCAGGGCGATGGTGACGGGCGGCACCATCATCATGCCCAGCGCCATCAGGACGCTGGCGACAACCAGGTCGATGATCAGGAAGGGGATGAAGATGGTGAAGCCGATCTGGAAGGCGGTTTTCAGCTCACTGGTCATGAATGCCGGGATGAGGACACGCATGGGGATTTGTTCCGGGCCCTCCAGTTCAGGCAGTCCCGCCATGCCGGCAAAGAGGGAGAGGTCGTTTTCGCGGGTTTGCGCCAGCATGAATTCGCGCAGGGGCTGGGCGCCGCGTTCGACTGCGGTTTCGAAGGATATCTGGCCCGCCGAGAGCGGGGTGTAGGCCTCTTCGTAGATGCGGTCAAAGACCGGCGACATGGTGAACAGGGTCAGGAATAGCGCCAGGCCGATCAACACCTGGTTGGGCGGTGACGAGCCGGTGCCCATGGCGTTGCGCAGCAGGCCCAGGACGATGATGATGCGAGTGAAGCCGGTCATGGCCAGCAGCATGGCGGGCAGCAGGCCGATGAGCGTCAGCAGCAGCAGGGTTTGCAGGCTGAGCGAGTAGATCTGGCCGCCATCTGCGCCGGGAGAGGCCGTTAGCGCAGGCATGGCGAGGCTTTGTGCCAGCGCGGCCGGCATGGGCCAGGCCAGCCAGAGCAGCGGGGCCAGACAGAGCGCCAGCATGCGGGCACGAGACAGGCAAAGCAAAGAGGGCATGAGAGAAAGGGATGAAGGGTCCGGCAGGGCGGTCAGGGCTGGGCCGAGCGCCATTGGTTCAGTACGCGCTGGAATGCGCCGGTTTCCACCGCGGCCGTAGCCGTGGGATGTATCTTGCCCGTAAGCGTGTCGGGGGGATCAGGAAGCTCGCCGGTGGCTGTGGCACCGGTGGCTTCGGGGGGAGCGGCGGTCATTGCCGTTGTCATTGCCGTTGCGTCGGCAGGCGGCAGCGTGGCGAGGTGCTGGATGTTTTGGGGGGAGAGGCCGATCAGCATGCGTTCGCCTTCGACAGCGACCAGTACAAGTCGGTGGCGCGGGCCGAGGGCCAGGCTGGCCTGGATGCGCAAGTCGTGGCGCCGGGTTTGCTGGCCCAGCCAGCCGCTGCGGCGCGCCAGCCAGGCGGCCAGCAGGATGGCGCTGATGACGCCCAGCAAGGCGGCGATCACGCGCAGGATCGAGCCGGTTTCCATGGTCAGCGGGTTTTGTTCAGGCGGTTCAGCCTGTCTGATGGGGTGATGATGTCCGTCAGGCGGATGCCGTATTTTTCTTCCACGACGACGACTTCACCCTGGGCGATCAGAAAACCATTGACGAAAATGTCCATGGGCTCGCCAGCCAGGCCGTCGAGTTCGATGACCGAGCCTTGGCCGAGTTCCAGCAGGTTTTTGATGGTGATGCGCGTGCGCCCCAGCTCGACCGTGAGCTGTACCGGAATGTCCTTGATCAGTGCCAGGTCATTGAGCGATACGCCAGCGGTGTCGCTGAGGGCCGGGAATTCCACGCGCCGCGGCGTGGCTGTGGTGCTGGCAGTGGCGCCAGCAGTGGAGGCCGTGGCAGAGGTGGCGGCGGCTGGCGCTGCGGGTGCTGCAGGCGTGGCGGAGGCCGCCGCCCGCGCCGTGTTGGCCGCTTCACCGGCAGCCTGCTCGGCCAGTGCCTGTTCCCAGAGATCCATGCCGTCCGTGGCGTCGCTTGCGGCAGACAGGCCATCGGCCTGTGTGCCGCCCAGCGCCTGCGCCAGTTCGTCAGCCGACGGGGAGGAATTGTTCTGGCTGTTCATGGATGAGGAGTCAGTCGTCATAATGCGTCCATCTCATTCGATTCAGGGGCGGGCGGCGCGAGCATTTGTCTGACACGCAGCGCATAGCTGTTGTTGTGCCGGCCATATTCGCAGGTCATGACCGGGACATTGTTCACGCAGGCCTGAACGGTTTCCGGCATGTCCAGCGGCAGCACGTCACCTACCCGCAAGTTCAACAAGTCCTGCAATTTCAGGGGAATGTCGGCCAGGCGGGTGCTCAGCGTGACTTCGGCTTGGCGGACTTCGCGGGCCAGCAGGGAAGTCCAGCGGCGGTCGGCGGCATCCAGCGAAGCGTCTTGCAAGGGGCGGGTGAGCAGGTCGCGTATCGGTTCGATCATCGAATACGGCAGGCAGATGTGCAGGGTGCCCCCCACTGTGCCGAACTCGATGCGGAATGCACTGATCACGACGGCTTCATTGCTGTCGGTGATGCTGGCGAACTTCGTGTGCATTTCCGAACGGATGTAGTCGAAGTCTATGGGATAGACCGGTTCCCAGGATTTGCCATAGCAGTCCAGCGTCAGGCGTAGCAGTCGCTGGATGACGCGCTGTTCGGTCAAGGTGAATTCCCTGCCTTCGACGCGGGTGTGGTAGCGGCCGCTGCCGCCAAACAGGCTATCGACCACCAGAAATACCAGGCTGGGGTCAAAGACAAACAGCGCTGTGCCGCGCAGCGGCCGCATGGCAACCATGTTCAGGTTGCTGGGCACCGGCAGGTTGCGTTCGAAATCTATGTATTTCATGATGCGCAGGCTGCTGACGGAAACGTCGGCGCTGCGCCGCATGAATTGCAGCAATGCGCTGCGGATGTTGCGTCCGAAGCGTTCGTTGATGAGTTCCAGCGTCTGCATGCGCCGGCGCACGATACGGTCGGGCGAACCGAGATCGTAGGCGCGTACCGCACCGGTATCGGCCTGGCTATCCTGAGCCAGTGCGCTGGTGTCGCCGGAAACTTCGGCAACCAGCGCATCGACTTCGTCCTGCGACAGAAAAGCTTCGTAACCCATGGTTCCTTACTGCACCACGAAGTCGGTAAAGAGAACGTCGATGATCTGCTGGCCTTTGACCAGAGGCTTGAACGGCTGGCTCAGCGCGTGGGCGATTTCCTGGGCCAGACGGGTTCGCGTCCGGGTGCTGGCGATGGTTTCGGGCGATTGGTCGCTCAGGATCATCAGGACGCGGTTACGCACTTCCGGCAGGTAGCGCAGCAGCCGGTCCTTGGAGTCCTGGTCGCTCAGGCGGATGGTAATGGCCATGTGCACCAGTCGTTCCATGACGTTGTCGGACAGCGTCACGGTGAAAGGGGTCAGATCCACGAAAATCGGCAGCGGTGCGTTGGCGTCCGGGTCTTTGCCGCTGGGGGCCGCCGTGCTGGCATCCGGGCTGTCGGCAGCCGGTGTCGCCGGGGCAACCGGGTGTTCGCGGTTCACATAGAACCAGGCGCCACCTATGCCTGCGAAGGCGAACAGCACCAGCAGCAGCAAGGCCGAGATGATTTTCAGGAGCAGATTGCTTTTGCGCGGAGGAGACGTACTGGCGTCGAGATCGGGCATGGGGAAGACGGATTAAAACGCCTGGGTCTGGAGGAAGACAGTCCGGGAGCGCCTGTAGCTGCGGGCGCATGATTCCCCATTGTGCCCGAGGGGGGCGAAATTCTGCCGCTGGAACAAAGCGGGGTTTCGGCAGGTATTCGGCGCTATGGCTTCAGGCGAAAGTGTCCAGCAGCGCGTGTGGCCGAAGTATCCGCGCCGCAGCGGGGTTCTGGGCCGGCAGGGCGGCATCGCTGTCCGCAGCGAGATGAGCGGCTGCGCGTGATGAATGCGTCGAGCGCAGCGCCGCCTGGAAGAAGGCTTGCGTCTGATCATCGCCTGAGTGATCGCCGACCTGAGTGTCTGCCAGCGTCAGCCCGGCATGGGCCATGGCTTCCTGCAATTGCGGCAGTGCCGATTCAATGCTTTGGCGGACATGCGCGTGCGCCGAGTTGATCCAGGCATGAGCAATGCCATCCTGTACGGTCATCATGATGCGCAAGGGCCCGAGCGCGGCCGGGTTAAGGCTCAAGTCCATTTGCTGAACGGTGGATTGCTGCCCGGCGGCAAACTGCCCGAGGCGGATGAATTGCTGGTTCAGGGCTGCCTGCCACGCCGGGCTGTCCAGGCTGGGCGATAGCATGCCGCCGGGTAGCAGGGGCTGAGGGCCGGCCGCGTTGGCCGTCGCGATGTGGGACAGCAGCGGCGACGCTGGCAGGGCGGCGGCTTGCGGCGCAGCCGGGCTGCCCTCCGGCACGGAAAATCCGCTGTCGGTGCGTGCGCTCAGCGGTTCTGCTGCGCCGTTGCCATCGGCTCCTGTCGATTGGGCGGCCCATTCGGCCAGGAAAGCGGCAGCGGGCTGGGCTGTTGCCGGTTTGCCATCGGTGCCCAGATTGTCCGGACGTGCCGTACCTGCTTTACCGGCCTGGGCGGCGGATGTTGCTGCGGATGTGGCCGCAGATGCCGCGGGCGTGGCGGACTTCAGGGCGCCAGGGGGCATGCGCAAGGCGCCGGTTGTTCGGATGGACACACCCAGGCGCGTGCCGGCGGCCAATTGGCTGGCTTCAGTCAGGGCCGGTGCCGGGGGCAGGTTCGCCTGATCTGCCAGGGTGTTTTCTGCAGTTTCTGCTAGGGCGTCATGGGTGCTTGTTGCGCCATGCCTGTCCGCTACCGCTGCCGTGCCAGGACGGGGGGCGCCGGCACGTTGCGTTTGTGCCAGAAACAGCATGGTGCTGCGCAGCGTATCACCATCCGCTGCCGGATGCGTGTCTTCGGCGGGAAGGGGGAGCGGCCCGGCAGCCGGTTCGGCGGGGGCTTGCGCCAGCCCGGGCAGGTGATCTGCCGGGCCTTCCGAGACGGAGGGCTCGGCGTTGCCTGGCCGGGCCGAGCGTGGCGTGCCGGAAGATTCTGTCAGGCGGGGGGCGGCGGCCTCGGCACGCGCCTGTCGTTGCCGGGCCAATAGCGCGGAAAAGCTGCGGGCTTCTTCGGCACTTTGCGCGTCTTGGCGCAGGGTGTCGCTGCGCCGAGACAAGGCGGCCTGGTCACGGGTGGTTTCCAGTGCCTGATTGGCTTGTACCAGAGGAGAAAGAAGCGTCATGGGAGACCGGCGTTAGGGGTGGCAGGCGAGCCTGGGTTCAGGAGGCATAGGCTTGGGGCTGGCGCGCCAGGCGCGCCGAGTACTCATCCATGGCGCGTTGTTCCCGTCGTTGCGTCAGGCTATCTGCCGCACGTGAGCGACGCTCAGCCAGCGTGGCGTAGGCATCCAGCTTGCGCTTTTCCTCCAGCCAGCGCTGGCGCAGTTCCGTCAGTTGTTGCTGATGCGACTGCAAGAGCGAATTTTGCTGTGCAATGGCTTGATCCAGACTGTCGAGAAACGACGAATAATTGCGGTAAGTCGCTGTTTGCATGCCTTGCCCCATGCCCTGCTGCAGATTGCGCCGGTAGTCATCGCAATAGTCGTACAGCGCCTGTAGTTGCTGGCGCGCCTGGTTGTAGCGGGCCTGGGCCTGGCCGAATGCCTGCAGGGCATCGTCAACACGCTGGCGCGCCAGGTCGATCAGGGTGTCCAAAGGAGTTGGTTCAGCCATGGCGTCCTGCCTGAGCAAACAAGGCCGCCAGTGCCTGGCTTGCCTGTGGATAGGGGATGTTTTCGTTCAAGCCCTGCTGCAGATAGCGCTCCAGCAGGGGGAAACGGTTGACGGCGTCATCAAGCTGCGGATCGTGGCCAGGCACATAGGCGCCGACGGCGATCAGGTCGCGGCTGCGCTGGTAACGCGAGAACAATTGCTTGAAGCGGCGTGCGTCGGTCTGTTGCGCCGGGCTGGTGATGGCCGTCATGACACGGGAAATCGACGCTTCGATGTCGATGGCGGGATAGTGTCCGGCTTCGGCCAGGTGGCGCGACAGAACGATATGGCCGTCCAGGATGGCGCGTGCGGCATCGGCAATCGGATCCTGTTGGTCATCGCCTTCGGCCAGAACCGTGTAGAAACCGGTAATGGAACCGTGGCTGCCGCCAGCGGGCCGCGCGGCGCCGTTGCCGGCACGCTCTACCAGCGCGGGCAGGCGGGCGAAGACCGAAGGCGGGTAGCCTTTGGTGGCCGGCGGTTCGCCCACGGCCAGCGCGATTTCGCGTTGCGCCATGGCATAGCGGGTCAGCGAATCCATGATCAGCAGGACATGCTTGCCCTGGTCGCGGAAATACTCTGCGATGCGCGTAGCGTAGGCGGCGCCCTGCAGCCGCAACACCGGGGAGACGTCTGCCGGCGCGGCGATGACCACCGAACGCGCCAGACCGCTGGTGCCAAGATTGCTTTCGATGAATTCCTGCACTTCGCGTCCGCGTTCGCCGATCAGGCCGACGACAATCACATCGGCCTGGGTATAGCGCGCCATCATGCCCAGCAGCACGCTCTTGCCGACGCCGGAGCCGGCGAACAGGCCCATGCGCTGGCCCCGGCCGACGGTCAGCAAACCATTGATGCAGCGGATGCCGACATCCAGCACCTGATGAATGGGGGCCCGGTCCAGCGGGTTGATGAAGTGATGCGTCAGCGTGCTGCGCGGGGCATCCTGCAATGAACCCTTGCCGTCCAGCGGCGTGCCCGCGCCATCCAGCACACGCCCCAGCAGCATATCGCCCACCGGCAGCTGGCGTGCGGCATGGCTGGTGCCGGGGCTGTCGGCTTCGCCTGGCGGCAGCGCCGTGACCGGGCGGCGGGGCAGGGCCAGCGGCCGCACCAGCGCGCCCGGCATGATGCCGGCAATATCCTGCAGGGGCATCAGATACAGGGTCTGGCCGTCAAAGCCGACCACTTCTGCTTCAATCCCGCCATTTGCATCTTGCTCATGCGCGATGGTGACAGCGGCGCCGACTGGCAGTTTCAAGCCGGTGGCCTGCAGCACCAGACCGACGGCACGGGTAATGCGCCCCAGCGTTTGCCAGGGGGGGCAATGCCGGATGCGCTGCCGCGCGCGCTGCAGCTGGTCCCGCCAGGGGGGGCTGTCAGGCGGCAAGGTCATGGTTGGGGGCCCGGCGGGGTGCCGGTCGTGTGCAAGGGATGCCCGGCGGGATCAGGCAGCGGGCCGGCGGCAGGTGCCTGGCGGTCGTCCCAGCCATGCTGGACGCCCAGTGCAGCGGCGTGCTGTTGCCAACGGGCGCGCAAGGTGGCGTCTATCGCTCCCAGCCGGGTTTCGACCAGACAGTCGCCTGTATGCAGCGCCGGGTCGGCAATCAGCTGGCACGCCGTTGCGCCCAGTTCGGCCGTCAGCTGGCTTTGTACCAGGGCGCAATCCTCGGGCTGCAAACGCAGCGCCACCAAGGGCTGTTGCGGATGCAGGGCCAGCACTTCACGTACCAGGGGCAGGATGGCGTCCGGGCGCTGGTTCAATTCTGCCCGTACGATATCCCTGGCGATATCCATGGCCAGCAGCACCAACGCATCGCCCACTTCCCGGTCCAACCGGGCCATGGCCGTGCCTGCCTGGGCGACGAGGGTTTGCAGGCGTTGGTGCAAGGCGGTGTTTTCCGCGAGCTGCCGGGCCAGCGCTTCGGCGTGTCCTTGTTGCCGTCCATCCTCCAGGCCGCGGGCCAGGCCGTCGCGGCGCCCGGCTTCCAGTCCTTGCGCGTAACCCAGCTCATGACCCTGCCGTTCGGCCTGTTCGCGCCATTGGGCGATCAAGGCGCGTGGGTCCACTTCTTCCGGTGGTGGCGGTGTCGTGGCGGTAGCGGGGCGGGCTGCCGGGTGGTCGGTGCCCGTGTCGGCCTCCGCTTCCAGGGCGGCGACCTGCCAGCGCTGCCAGGCCCGCCCACGCGGGGCGGCGGGAATGGGTGGTTCTTGCTCAGACATAGGCATCGTTGCCTTGCGTGCCCAGCGCGATCAGGCCATCTTCGGCCAGACGCTTGGCAACAGCCAGGATCTTCTTCTGCTCAGCTTCGACTTGCGACATGCGTATCGGGCCTTGCAGCTCGATATCCTCGCGCAGCATTTGCGCGGCGCGCACCGACATATTGCTGAGGAACTTGTCGCGCACATCTTCCGGCGCCCCCTTGAGGGCGATGGTCAGGACTTCGCTTTCGATTTCCTTCAGCAAGGTCTGGACGCTGCGGTCATCCATGTCCAGCAGGTTTTCGAAGACGAACATTTCATCGACGATGCGCTGGGCCAGGTCGCTGTCGCGCTCGCGCAGCGTATCGACGATGGATTTCTCGTCGCTGGTACTCATCATATTGAGGATTTCCGCTGCCGTACGCACCCCACCCATATTGCTGCGCTTGGCGCCCTGGCCGCTCAGCATGGTGCTGAGCGTGGTGGTCAGCTCTGCCAGCGCAGCCGGCTGTACGCCGCCGAAGGTGGCGATGCGCAGCATGACATCCGTACGCAGCCGTGCCGGCAGGAAATTCAGAATGGCAGCCGAACGGTCGCGTTTCAGGTGCACCAGAATCGTGGCAATGATCTGCGGATGTTCGCCGCCGATCAGTTCAGCCACCACCGAGGCATCCATCCAGTTCAGGGTGTCTATGCCACTACTGGTGCTGCTGACTTCCAGAATATCGTCGATGATGCCGGCGGCGCGTTCGCTGCCCAGCGCCTTGGTCAGCACGGCGCGGATATAGTCATCCGAACCGATGGAGACAGCCAGGAACTGCTCGGCATCCTCGCGAAAACTGCTCAGGGTCGTGTTGACATCCTGGCGGGAAATCTGCTTCAGGTTGGCAATTGCTGCGCCCAGTTCCTGCACTTCCGCGCCTTGCAGGTGGCGGAATACTGCGGCGGCCGAATCTTCACCCAGCGACAGCATCAGGATGGCGCTTTTCTGCAGGCCGCTGAGTTCGGTGTCTTGCGTCACGGTATCAGCCATTTTTCCCTTCCATCCAGGCGCGGATGATCATGGCCACGGCGCGCGGATCCTTCTGGGCGAGTTCTCGGGCCGCGGCCAGATTTTTTTCATGGCTTTGCTTTTCTGCATGCAACTGCTGCTCACGCAGGGCGGCGTTCTGTGCTTCCTGTATCTGCTGTATTTGCGTTTCGCTGGGCGCGGCGCTGGCCACGGCCGGATTGGACGCTGGCGCCTGGCGCTGGGCCAGTATCGGGCGGATCACTGCACGCCAGGCGAACAGCGCCAGCAGGAAATAGAACAGGTATTGCAACATGGAACGGCCCAGGTCCAGGTAGAACGGATCGCGCCAGAAGGGCGTTTCTTCAGCCTGTACCAGCGTTTCATTGAAGGGGCTGTTGGCCAGGCTGACGGTATCGCCACGCGCTTCGTTGTAGCCCACGGCTTCACGGACGATGCCCTCAAGCTTGGCCATATCCTCAGGGCTCAAGGCTTGGGGCACGCCCTGAGCGTCGGGCAGGTAATTCAGTACGACAGCGACCGACAGGCGCCGGATTTCACCTGCGGGCGTACGGACATGCTCGATCGTGCGGTCCACCTCGTAATTGACGGTTTCTTCGGCGCTGGATTGAGCAGGGGCGGCCGGTCTGGCCGTCTCTGCCGGTGTTGCGGCGTTGTCTTGCGCCGGCGCATTGATCGGGGCGACGGCTGCCGGTGCGGGCTGGTTGCTGAGTGCCCCCGGCGGCCCGCCGGCAGGCGCCAGCCCGGTCTGTTCGCGGCGATTGCTTTGCCGGCTGCGGACGGCGCCCTCGTTGGGTGCCTGATTCGGACGATAGGTTTCCGAGGTCTGCTCGCGGCGCGACACGTCCAGGTCTGCTGAAACCCGTGCATGCACGTTGCCGTTGCCCAGCAAGGGGGTCAGCAGGGCCAGAATGCGTTCTTCCGCGCGCTGTTCAATCTGGCGCGCGCGGCGCTGCTGGTCGGCATCAAACCCGAATTCCTCGCCCTGCGGCGTGGACAGCAGGCGGCCGCCCTGATCCACCACGGAAATGTCTTCCGCGCTGAGATTCGGCACGCTGGAGGCCAGCAGCCAGGTAATGGCAGTGACCTGGGCATGGTCGATCTGACGGCCAGGGTAGAGCGTTAGCAGCACCGAAGCGGTCGGCTTTTGCCTGTCCCGGACAAACAGCGATTGACGCGGCAGCGCCAGATGCACACGGGCGCGTTCGACGGCATAAAGCGATTCGATCGAACGTGCCAGTTCGCCTTCCAGGCCGCGCTGATAGCTGACCTGTTCGCTGAACTGGCTGGCGCCGAAACGGGGGTTGTCCAGCAACTCGAAGCCGACCGAGCCCCCTCTGGGCAAGCCCTGGGCAGCCAGGGACAGGCGCGTTTCGTGGACTTTCTCGGCAGGCACCAGCAGTGCCGTGCCCGCTTCATTGAAACGGTAGGGGACATTCATCTGCGTGAGCGCCGTCACGATGGCCCCGCCGTCACGTTCTTCCAGATTGGAAAACAGGACACGGTACTCCGGGCCACGCGACCACAGCAGGGCAACTGCCAGCAAGGCAATCGCCAGGGCGCCTGCCGCCAGCAGCGCCGGCTTGGGCAGACGAGCCAGGAAGGCCAGTTGTGGAAAGCGGGTGAAAAAACCGGACTGGCGAGCCGGGACGGCGTCTTGGCTCATGCGGGCAGTCCTTGCGGGCGGGCGGTGCAGGCCGATGGCAGCGGCAGCAGGATTCTCGACAAAAATACGGGTTGCGGCACGAGGCGGACCTCTATATTCAAGCTGGGGATTATCGCTGTCGGCAGTAGGGTAATAAACGCGGAAAAGGCACCGTTTTTGGCGCTAATCAATTTTTGCTGCGCACCCTCTTTGATCGGTAAACCCGCATGTATCAAGGTTTTCGACGGGGTCGGGACATAGCCCGGAGACAGGCTGCCGCCCTGGCTGCCACGCTGCGTCTGCCGGCGTTATCTGCTATTGTGTTTTGGCTATTTCCCGCGGTGGGCAGCGCGGCTGCCTGGCGTCCATGACCGCGCGCAATCCTTGCGCCGGGGTTCAAAAGGTTGTCTGAATGGCCATGGTGCAGATGTCCGGAGTCGAGCAATTGTTGTCCAGCATGCGCGAGCTTGCCCGCGCCGCAGGCGCTGCGCCCACGACCGAGCTGCATGCGCCGGGCGCAGCCAGGGAAAGCGGTTTTGCGCAGGAGCTGCAACGCTCGCTGGCGCGGGTGTCGTCCATGCAGGAAAGCGCCAATCAGCAGGCGCAAGCCTACGAGGCCGGCCAGCCTGGCATTGCGCTCAATGATGTCATGCTGGACATGCAAAAGGCGGGCATCGCTTTTCAGATGACGGTACAGGTACGCAACCGCTTCGTTGCGGCCTACCAGGAAATCTCCAGCATGCCGGTCTGAAGCGGCGGGTTGCCCGCTAAATGTCTGATGCTCCCCCGCGCCCAGGCGGAGCCGGCGTTCATGGTCGCTAGGCGTGTCATTGAAAGAATCGGAACTCATCGAACAGTATTTGCCCCTGATCCGGCGGATTGCGCTGCGCCTGCTGGCGCGCCTGCCGGCGTCGGTGGAGCTGGATGACCTGATACAGGCAGGCAGCATGGGCCTGCTCGATGCCGTGCGCAAATACCGGAAAATGCCGCATGCCCAATTTGCCACCTATGCGACCCAACGCATCCGTGGGGCCATGATGGACGAATTGCGCGGCATGGATTGGCTGTCACGTGGCGTACGCGAAAAAGCGCGCCGCATCGAGGATGCCATGCGCAGCGTCGAGGCCCGCACCGGGCAGGCGGCGACCGAGGCGGCCATGGCCGAGGAATTGGGCGTCAGCCTGCCGCAGTACCATGAAATGCTGCAAGACGCCCATGGCGCGCAACTGGTGTATGCGGAAGACCTGGCTCATGGCCCGGAGGAATTCGGCCATGACTGGATTTTTTCCGACCAGGGCCGGGCCAATCCGCTCAATGCCATGATGCAGGCCGATTTCCGCACGGTGCTCATCGACGCGCTGGAACGATTGCCGGAACGGGAAAAGCTGTTGCTATCCTTGCTCTACCAGGAAGACTTGAACCTCAAGGAAGTGGCGCTGATCCTGGGAGTGACCGAAGGGCGGGTCTGCCAGCTGCGCACGCAAGCCATGGCCCGCATACGCGCTTTCATGGCCGGCCGCGACTGGGACCGCCGCGACGAAGCCTTGGCAGACGAACGCCTGCTGGGTTGATGGCAGACAGTGTTGCCGGGTATCAGCGGCGTGCCTTGCCCGTATGGGCCACGCTTTTTGGAGCATGGCCGTAGTAGCGTTCGAAGGCCGTACTGAAGCTCGACAGATGTTGATAGCCGACCTGATAGGCGGCTGTTGAGACGCGGGCCCCTGTTTCCAGCAATTCCCTGGCTTTTTCCATCCTGATGGCGGTTAGCAGGCGGTAGGGACTGGTGTCGAACAATTCCCTGAAACCCTGCTTGAGCTTGAAATCATTGGTGCCGACAGTCGTGCTCAGATAGGCGATGGTGAGCGGTTTCGCATATTCCTTGAGCAGGATGTCTCGCGCGCGCAGGATTTTTTCCTGGTCGTCCGGGCTCAGCCTCGACGCTGGCGTGCTGGCGGGAATCAGCGGCCGGGTCTGTTCCGCCAACAGGCCGAGCGCCGCGATCTGCAGTTCCAGCCTGCCGGCATTGCGGCGGTGCAGATGCAGCAGCGTATGCGCCAGTTGCTGGGTCGCGCCGTTGTCCTTGCTGAAGGAAATATGGCGGAAACGGTGCTGTGTGCCGACGCCGTCAAGCAGATGCTCCAGCTGAAAGCGTTGCAGCAGGGCTTCATTGGCAATCAGGCGCAATTGGCGGACCGGCCGGTTGGCCGAAAAGCGGCGTTCCCCACGGCCGCTGGACAGCGCGGCCAGCGTGCTGTGGCCGGCCACGAAGTCGAAGCGCTGGCCGTCGCCGCCCAGGATGCTGGATTCGCCTTCCAGCGCCACCACAATGGTCAGCACCCGGTTTTCACGCTCGATGGCGCTGGTCTCCAACAGGTCGCGTCGGGGGTGATAGTGGGTATAGGCCAGGGCCAGGCCATCGTCGATCTGGCAGATATCGTTGATGCACTCGCCCAATTCACCTGGCAACCGGGAGCGCAGCCAGGCGCCCTGGCGCAGGCGTACCGGCGCGGGAATATCCGCTGCGTTCAGACGGTAGATCATGCTCGCCCCCTGTTGATCCGGCTGGCGCCATATTGGCGGCCTGAGCCTGGCTCCTGAATGCCGAAGAAAGAATCCAGTTCGCCAAAATATTGAATGAAATCCATTCTCGAGTGCGAATTATAGTGGCCGGGAAGGTCATTGGGCGCTTCCTGCCCGGCTCTCTTTCCAGGTTATGACATGAAATTCGAATCCCGTGCGCTGGGGTGCGCCCTCCGGCTTGCCCTGCCTGTATTCACCCTGCCCGCCATGGCTGTTGCCGCTGACGCCTCCGTGGAAAACACGGGGGCGGGCGTGGCGGCGTTGCCTGCCATCACCGTCAGTTCGGACAAAGTCGAGCGGCCGATAGAGCAGGTGCCTGCCAGCGTCGCCGTGATTGACGGCGTCGAACTGGAGCAATCAGGCATTACCAGCATGGAGCAGCTCGAAGGCAGGGTGGCGGGCCTGTCGTTCCAGCCTTTCGGGCAACCCGGCATGAAGGCGCCGGTCATGCGCGGCCTGACCGCCAGCATTCACTCGTTCTCCACCTCGGTGCTGATGCTGGTCGATGGCGTGCCGACGCTGACTGCGCAGGGCTATGAAAATAGCTTCCTGGACCTGGACCGCATCGAAGTGTTGCGCGGTCCCCAATCCACGCTGTATGGCCGCAATGCCGAATCCGGCGTGATTTCCTTTTACACGCAGCCTATGGACAATACGCCGCGCGCCAGCGTGACGGCTGACCTGGGTAACCATGACAGGCGCGCCATGCGCTTTTCGCTCAGCCAGCCGCTGGTCGAAGACACGCTGTATGCCAGCCTGTCGGGTTCTTGGCTGAAGCAGGGCGGCTTCATTCGCAATACCTACAGCGGCGGCAAGGAAGACAAGCGCGACCACAAGGATTTGAATCTCGGCCTGCGCTGGACGCCCTCGGCCGCCACGGACGTGGTGCTGCGCTATGTCAGGCAGGATTATGACGACGGCGCGGCCCTGTGGGGCAATGTTGGTACGCCCCGGGCGGAGGTCGAATCCGGCACGCCCAGCTGGAACCGGTCGTTGGGGCAGACGGTTTCGCTCAATGCCTCGCATGTGTTGGCGTCCGGGCTGCGCCTGCGTTCCATCACGGCCTACAACCATTTCCGTGACAAGATCCAGCAGGATACCGACTTCATGCCGGTAGAAACGCTGTATATCGGCCGCGACAACAAGCTGGGAACCTGGTCGCAGGAATTCCGCATGGAAGGCAATCTGGGCCGCGCAGATTGGCTGGTCGGCGTGTATGGCGACCAGAGCGACAACAATCTGCGCAACTTCACCAAGCGTGGCCCGATGTTCCTCAATTACCGCGCCAAGCTGAAAACGCAATCCCTGGCGCTGTTCACGAACTGGAACGTGCCGCTGGACGATGCCTGGAGCGTGTCGGCAGGCGGGCGAATCGAGCGGAACTCGGCAGAAGTGCGCCCCGATAGCGGCGTGCGGAAAAAAGAGGACTGGACCCACTTTTCTCCCAAGCTGGCCTTGCAGTACCAGATCAATCCTGAGCACCAGTGGTATGCCAGCGTGAGCCGCGGTATCCGCGCCGGTGGCTACAACATCTTTGTTTCCGCGCTGGATTACCCATCCTACGACCCTGAGGAAAACTGGTCCTATGAAACCGGTCTCAAGGGCTGGGCGCTGGAAAAACGCCTGCGCTACTCGATGGCGGCGTACATCATGAAGGTCGATAACATGCAGGTGCAGATGCAGCCGGCGCCCGGCGTGATCTACACCGCCAGCGCTGCCAGGGCGACCTCCAAGGGCCTGGAACTGGACATGGACTACCTGCTGGGCAGCAACTGGCGCCTGACCGGAGGCATGGCCTGGAACCGCACCACGTTCGACAGCTTCGAGGATGGCGCGGCGAATTACGCGGGCAATGACAACAACTTCGCACCCCGGATGACCGGGCATGTCGGCGTTCGCTACGACGCGCCGCAGGGCTGGTACGCCCAGGCCAGCCTGGTGGGCAGCAGCAAGATCTACCTGGATGCTGCCAACCAGTACCGGCGCAATGGCTATGGCCTGGTCAACCTGGTGGCGGGCTACCAGCGTGGCGACTGGGAAATTGCCGCCTACGTCAACAACCTGGCCGACAAAACCTACGATGCTGCGGGCTACCAGGGGGGGTACGTCACCATCTACAGCCCGCCGCGCGAAATCGGCGCGCGCCTGACCTGGCGCATGTGAGGGGTGGGTCATGAGTTTTCATACCCCACACCCCTTGCAACCGTTCTGGAACATCGCCGCAGCGCCCATGCAGGCCCAGGCGCTGGAACAGGCCATCGCACACGATCTGTTCATGCGCCTGCGGCAGCCGCTCACAGCCGATGCCCTGGCCGGGCAGCTGGGCCTGGACCCTGCCGCGACGGCAGTGTGGCTGGACCTGCTGTGGAGCATGGAATTGCTGGAGCGCCTGCGGCCCGCCGCATCGGCAACACCTGCCGCTGCGCCTGTACCGGCCTATGTGGCATCGGCACTGGCGAAGCGCTTTTTCAGTGATGCATCGCCGGACAACTGCGCGCAGGCCTGGCGCTACCGCAACCGTTTCCTGGCGCGTTTTGCCAGTCAATGGGAGGCTTTGCTGCGTGATGGCCTTCAGGGGCAACCGGCGCCTGCCAAGCCTGACCAGGGCGGAACCAGCTGGGCGCAGGCGGCCCGTGAACAGATCGGGCAGGAACAACTGGCCGTTACCGTGCCGGCCGTGCTGCGCCTGCTGCCAGCCTTGCCGGCATTGCCGCCTGGCGGGCATCTGCTGGATTTCGGTGGCGGGCCGGGCCATGTCGGCATCGCGCTGGCGCAGCACCTGCCTGGCTGGCAAGGCACTGTTTGCGACCAGCCCGGCACGGCCGCAGTTGCCCGCGAAAATATCGCCCAGGCCGGGCTGGGTGATCGGATGACTGCCTTGGGTTGCGACCTGGATACCGATGCGATCGGCAGCGCTTATGGTCTGATCTGGTGCTCTGCCGTACTGCATTTCCTGCGCGATCCGCAGCAGGCGGTGTGCAAAATGTTCGGTGCGCTGGCGCCGGGCGGCTGGCTGGTGCTGGCGCACGCGGAACTGCCGGACGACGCACAGGCGGCAGCGCAGGTGTTGCCGTTCTATGGCACGGTGATGCTGCGCGGCAACCGGTTGCCACAGGCGGGTGATATCCCGCACTGGCTGGCGCAGGCTGGATGCACAGACATCCATACGCTGGGCCGGACGGATTTCCCCATGGCGCCGGTGTGGCTGCATCTGGGGCGCAAGGCATGAGTCGTTCCTGGTGGCCGCAGCAATTGCTGCTGGGTTGGCTCAACCTGATGCTGACCGCACCGATGATCTACCTGTTCGTCGGTTTGCCGCTGGTGATGCGCCAGCATGGCTGGAGCGGCACGGAAATCGGCATGATACAGATGGCTGGCTTGCCGGCCATGCTCAAGTTCGTGCTGGCCACGCCGGTCGATCGCTGGCGGCTGGGGCGGGATACCGCCAGCTACCGAAACTGGGCCGTCCTGCTGGGCTTGGCCTACGCTGCCGCCCTGTTGCTGCTGGGCCTTAACGATTTGCAGCACACCTCCTACCTGGCGCTGTTTGCGCTGGCCATGCTGGTCAGCCTGTGCGGCACCTGGGCGGACGTACCCGTCAACGCGCTGGCGATACGCATTCTGCCGGAATCCGAGCGCATGCGCGCAGGCGCGATACGGTCGGCTGCGACATCGCTGGGCGCCATCGTGGGCGGCGGCCTGATGCTGATGCTGCAGGCTCGCGCTGGCTGGGGCTGGCCTTTCTTCGCGCTGGCCGCAGGCATGCTGGCAGCGGTGCTGCTGGTGCCCTGGCTGCGGTCCAGGGGAGGGCAGGGCGTGACGGCGGGCCCGCCGCCAGCCCTGGCAGGCCTGCGGGAATGGCTGTCCTGGTTTGCGCTGCCGCAGCACCGAGCCTGGGCCGTATTGCTGGTGCTTTATTACCCGCTGATCGGTGCCGTATGGGTTTATCTCAAGCCCCTGATGCTGGACATGGGCTTCGCGCCCGAGCATATCGCCCTGACCATCGGTGTGGCCGGCGGCCTGGTGGCCGCCATTGCCAGCATGGCTGGCAGCCGGGTATCGCGGCGCAGCGGGGCGCGTCAGGCGCTGGTCTGGTTTGCTGTGGGCAATGTGCTGGCCCTGGGCTTGCTGGGCGGTGCGGTGTGGTTCCAGGCGGGGCCCGGCATGCTGGTCGGCGCGGCCATGGCGGTGGCGCTGATGATGGGCGCATCGGCCGGCCTGGTATTCGGCCTGATGATGTATCACGCCCGCACCGGCCTGGCGGCGCTCGATTACGGCCTGCAGTCCAGCCTGTTCGTGATCGGCCGCACCACCGTGCCCATGCTGGCTGGCGTCCTGCTGGATGCCTGCGGCTATCCCGGCATGCTGTTCGGCTTGATGGCGGGCCTGTGCCTGGTGACCGGGCTGGCGGTGTCGCTACGCCACAGGATCTTCGTCTATGGCGAGGACCCTTCCGGCGTTGCGCGGCGTTGTCCAGCCTCAGCGATCAAATCACTGCATTGAAGGTAACTCCATGATGGAACATGAAATTTCATGCTGGCCGCTGGCCTTGTCGGTTTCGCAGGGCGCACCGAGCCTGGACGACTTGCGTGGCTATTCGGCCGCCTGGAACGCGTGGTTGGATCGCCAGCAACGCTTTGCGACATTGCGCGTGCTGCTCGACAGCGCCGCGCATGTTCATCCGCCAGGCGGGGCCAGGGAACGCAAAGACTGGCTGGCGGCCAATGGCGCACGGCTGCGGGCGCAAGTCATCGGGATGGCGACGGTCGCACCGGCGGACGTCGTGGCACAGATGAACCGGGTCAAGACGGAACGCCTGTTCGGCGTTCCGGCGCAGGCCTTCGACAGCCTGGATGCTGCGCTGGCGTGGCTGTTGCCCCTGCTGGAGCAGGCGATTCCCGGCCACGATGGCGTGGCGGTGAAGCAGCAGGTGCAGGCATGGCAACAGCGCATCGGCGCATTGACGGCTGACGCCCGGTAAGGAAAAAACATGCAAAACGCCTCTGCAGCAACCCGTGCGGCCACAGCTGCCGGGAAACCCGTCGAATCATTGCTGGCTGCTGGCCTGTTGTGGGCCGGATTCATTCTGGTGTCGCTCAACTTGCGGCTGATCTTCGCAACAGTAGGCCCCTTGCTGCAAAACCTGGAGCTGGGGGTGGCGTCCACCTTGCTCGTCACCACTTTGCCGCTGGCCTTGCTGGGCCTGTTTTCGATTCCAGGCGTGCGCCTGCGGCAATGGCTGGGCGAGGAGCGCTCATTGTTCCTGGCGCTGGCGCTGCTGGTGGCCGGGTGCGGCCTGCGCTGGTTGGGCGCAAGCGCGCTGATCGCCGGCACTATTCTGGGCAGTGCCGGCATTGCCGTGATGAACGTCATCATGCCGGCGCTGGCGCGCAAGCGCTTCGGGCCTCGGCGCATGGGCCTGGTGATGGGCATCTACGCGCTGATGCTGGGTGTTGGGGCCGTCCTGGGCGCCAGCGGTTCGTTTCCGCTGTTTCAGTGGATGGGGGGCGATACGGCCGCCGCCTATCATTCGCTGGGCCTATGGGCGATTCCCGCCATGCTGGCGATGCTGGTCTGGCTGCCGCAGCTCAAGCACGGCGCGGCCGCGCCCGCTGGCCCGGCGGGCCACGGCGAGACACCCAGGGTGCAGGTCTGCCGCAGCCGCATGGCCTGGTCCATTACCCTGTTCTTCGGCCTGCAAGCCCTCAATTTGTACGTATTCCTGCCCTGGATGCCGACGATTCTCACCGATCGCGGCATGGCGCAGGCCGGGGCCGCAGGTATTTTCTCGGCATCGCAGCTGAGCCTGATGGCAGGCAGCTTTATCACGCCGCTGCTGGCATCGCGCCGGGCTGATCAGCGCCCGTGGATTGCCGCGACGGTGTTGACCTGCCTGGCGGGCACCCTGGGCCTGATGTATGCCCCGCTGGGTTCAGCCTGGCTGTGGGCGCTGTTGTTGGGCTTCGGCCAGGGGGCGGGGCCTTCGCTGGGGGCCTTCCTGTTCGTGGCCAAGGCTTCGAGCATAGAGGTTGCCACCCGGCTTTCCGCGATGGCGCAGACCGTGGGCTACCTGATCGCCGTGGCGGGGCCGTTGCTGGTGGGGGCGATTTACTACCGCACCGGCGACTGGAACCTGCCCATCCTGCTGCTGGCCGGCATTCTGGTCATCGAATTGATTGTTTCCCTGCCGGCCGGCCGGAATGTCAGGATATGAGTGCGTCCGCGCTTGAATCACGGTCTTGTGCGTGGCGCCCGGCATGCCAGTTTTTCGCGCTTTGCTGGGCCTGCCACATCCTGGCATAGCGGCCAGGCCGGGCCAGCAATTCGGCATGGCGGCCTTGCTCTACGATCTCGCCAGCGTCGATCACAAGGATCTGGTCGGCGCCGGCGATAGTGGAAAGACGGTGGGCGATCACGATTACCGTGCGTTCGCGTACCAGGGCATCAATGGCGGATTGGACGGCTACTTCGCTTTCCGTATCCAGCGCGGCGGTCGGCTCGTCCAGAATGACGATGGGAGCGTTCTTCAGCATGGCGCGGGCGATGCTGATGCGCTGGCGTTCTCCGCCGGACAGCCTGCCACCGATGTCGCCCACGCAGGTGTCATAGCCTGAGGGCAGGCGGCAGATGAAATCGTGGCAATGCGCTGCCCGCGCTGCGGCTTCCACCTCGGCGTTTGTTGCTTCGGGACGAGCCATGCGGATATTGGCCAGGATCGTATCGTCGAACAGATAAACGTCCTGGAATACCACGGAAACCAGCGAGTTCAGCTGTTCCGGGGCGATGGCGCGAATATCCACGCCACCGATCAGGATGCGCCCGGCCTGCGGATCGGCATGCCGCATCAGCAGGCGCGTTACGGTTGTCTTGCCGCTGCCGGAAGGGCCCACCAGCGCCGTCAGGCTGCGGGCTGCAATCCTGGCGTTCAGGTGGCGCAGGCACGGCGTACTTGCTGCGGCATAAGAAAATTCCACGGCTTCGAACGCCACATCGAAGGTTTGCGGCATCTGTGCCGGCTGTTGCTGCGGCAGTGGCGCCAGAGACAGCAGCGCATTGATTTTCCCCAGTGCGGCTTCTATCAGGTCCAGTATCTTGGCGTACAGCACAAAGGTGGCCAAGGGTTCGCTGAAACGAACGACCACGACCATCAGGGCGGCCAGGATGGCGACGTCCAGTGTGCCCTGGGCGGCCAGCAGCGTGCCGACGAACACCACAAGCAGCACGGCCAGCTCCATGACAGTGGTCAGGATCAGGTTGGGCTTCGCCCCTTTTTTATGGCCGATGGTTTGTACCGTTTCCAGGTGACGGAAGCTGTCCTGCAGGGTCTCGGCGCGTGCGCCGGCGCAACAGGCGGCCCGCAGGATGGGCAGGCCCTGGAGATATTCCAGTATGTCGCTGCTGGTGCGTTCGTTGGCGTCCGCGAGCAGGCGCATGCCACGGCCGAACGCAGGGCGACGCCAGCGGTAGAGCGGGACCAGCAAAGGAAACACCAGCAGCAGGACCAGGCCCATGCGCCAGTCGAACCACAGTGCGGCGAGGCCAACCACGGCGGGTGTGATCAAGGCGCTGGCCATCATATTGGCGATGGTCAGGACGTAGCTCAGGGTTTCGTCCACGTTGCCCAGCAAGGCCGCGTTGACGCCGCCAGTACGCTTGTCCTGCAGCAATTCAAGCGGGATGCGGCGCAACTGGGCGCCCAGCTCCGTGCGCAGCTCGTGCGTATTGCTGACCATGTCGCCGTCGTAGTCGAAGCCTTGCGCATGCCAGCGGATGGCACTGCTGGCCAACAGCAGGACTGTCATGGCCAGCAGCCAGGGCAGGGCGGCCTGCCAGTCCGGCACAGGGATCAGTGCCTGGAAAGTCGGCATCAGACAGGCCAGTGCCAGGCCTTGCATGGCGGCGGCCACGCCCAGCCCGATCAGGCTGGCCCGCAGCCGGGGGGCCCGGCTGCGGGCATTGCGCAGCAATAGTTGCCAGGTCTCGCGCAGCGAGGTAATGCGTGGGCCGGAGGCCGGTTTGTTCATGCCGAGGTTCATGCCGGTGTTCCTGTCAGCGACCAGTTCTGGGCGGCTTCGTAGCTGCGCCAAAGCCTGGCGTATAACCCTGCCTGCTGCAACAGGGTTTCGTGCCGCCCGCTTTCGGCCAGGCGGCCTTGGTCGAAAACCAATATCTGGTCTGCATCGCGGATGGTCGATAGCCTGTGCGCGATCATCAACACGGTTTTTCCCCGCATCAGGTGGGAGAGCGCAGTCACCAGGGCGGCTTCGTTTTCAGGGTCGGCAAAGGCAGTGGCTTCGTCCAGGATAAGGATTGGCCGGTTTTGCAGAATGGCCCGGGCAATGGTGATGCGTTGGCGCTGTCCGCCGGACAGAAAGACGCCGCGCTCCCCTGCGGGGGTGTCATAGCCCTGCGGCAGCGCCATGATGAAATCATGAGCCTGTGCGGCCTTGGCTGCCTGCATCACGGCCTGGAGCGTGGCGCCAGGCATGCCCAGCCGGATATTGTTGGCAATCGTGTCGGCGAACAGGAAGGTATCCTGGAAAACGAAGGCCAGCTGTTGCATCAAGGTGTCTGGCGGTATGTCCCGGACGTCCACGCCGCCCACACGGATACAGCCTGAACTCACGTCCCAGAAACGTGGAATCAACCTCGCCACCGTGGTTTTGCCAGCACCGGATGGCCCGACCAGCGCCGTGATGCTGCCTTGCGGCACGTGGAAGCTCACATTCTGCAGAACCAACGGGCCATCCGGCGCATAGCGGAAATTTACGCGTTCGAAGCGCACACTGGCATCTGCCGGCATCCTGGCCCGTTTGGCATCAGGTGCCGGCAGTGCGGGTTCGGCCATGACTTCGTGAATACGGTGGATGCTCATCTGCGTCTTGGCAACCAAGTGCTTGAGCGACATCAGCGGCAACAGGGATTCGGCCATGCCGGTGCCGACCAGCAAGGCTGCCAGCCAGGTGGAAGTGGCCTGTACATCCTGGCTGAGCAGCCAGGCGCCCAGCCAGACCAGGACAGCGAGGGTAGGGAGCGGGTTCAGGATGGCGACGGACAGGCGCGATGAAACCCCGGCCATGCGGTACCACTGCTGCACGACGTCCCGGAACCGGTCCAGCGCCTGCTGGTAGCGCTGAAAGGTGGTGGCGCCGGTGTCGAAAGTGCGTACCACTGGCATGGCCTGCACATATTCCACCACTGCCTTGCTCACGTTCTCGCTGGCATGGTGATAGCGCGACATCATTTCCATACTGCCGCGCATGGCCAGAGATACGACCGCCATTCCCAGCAGCAGCACGGCTGCGGCTGCCAGTGCGAGGCGCCAATCCAGCCAACAGAGCAGGATGAAGGTCAGGACGGGCGAGACATATGCCCTGGCATAGAGCGGTGTGCTGTCAGCCACGAAAACATGCAATGCCTTGACGTCATCCATCAATACCTTGGTCAACGCCCCGGAGCCCGTTTGCTGCAGATAGCCCAGCGGCACGCGGGCCAGATGCGCCGAAAGCGCAGTGCGCAAATGGGTTTCGAGGCGAAACGCGGCCAGATGTGATTGATTGAAGCCGCTCAGCCGCAGCAGATAGGCCAGCACCGTCAGGCAGCTAGCCAGCAGCAATGGCTGCCAGGGCCACTGGCCGGGCTGCGTGAGCAGTCCATGCACGGCCCAGGCCAGTGCGCACAGCGCGCCCAGCGCTGCCGAAGCAGCCAGCCCTGCCAGAATCATCGCGGCTCGGATCTGGCGGCCGACCGGCCGCATGATGCTCCATACGCTGGGGGAGGCGGGACGGGAATCAGCAGCCATGGGAGTGCAATTCCGGATCCAGGCCATCCAGGGACGGAGCCTGGCTTCTGATCACGATCACCGCAATGACTGCAGACGTTGCGGCCAGCCCGAAAAAGACCGGGTAGCCCAAGTGCTGCGCCAGCCACCCGCCCGCCATTCCGCCGGCAACAGCCAGCAGCGCATCGGCACTTTGGAACAGGGTGAAATCCACGCCTGCCTGTAGCGGTGATGCCAGCCCCATCAAGGCGGAATACAAGGCGACCCAGACAAAGCCCAGGACGGCGAATACCAACCCGACCAATACCATCAGGACTGTCAGCGAGGCGGACGGTGCAGCCAGCGCCAGGGCAGCCAGCACGCAGGCTTTCAACGCGACGGCAATCCATACGGCCCGCCATCCGGGGACCAGCCGTACCAGCAGCCCGCCCAGGCAGGCGCCAGAGAGCCCGGCGAAGATATGCAGCGAACCGAAAAGCCAGCCCAGTTGTTCCAGGTTCAGCCCGCGATCCAGCAGGAAGGGGCCGAACATGCCCAGCGTGAGGCGCACTCCCACGCTGGCCAGTAGCATCAGGAGCAGGCCGGTACGGATTTCCGGGCGGCGCAGCGCATGCAGCAGCCCGGGGCGGTGCCCCTGCGCCAGTTCGCGTTCGCGCGGCGGTTCACGCAACAGCAGCATGGGGATGCTGAGCAACAGTGTTGCCAGGCCTGCGGCCATCAGGGCCCAGGGCCAGCCGGCTTTGCCGGCGACCAGCAGAAATCCGCCAGCGCCCAGCATGGCGCCGATATAGCTGCCGCCGACCTGGGCCACGTTGCCCCAGCCACGTTGCTGGGCTGCCAATTGTTCCACGGTGAATCCGTCACTGGCGACATCGGTGGTGGCGGCTACCAGCGCGGCGAGCAGCAAGCCGCAGAGAATCCATCCGGCATGAGCGGATAGCGAGAAAAAGCCAGCCAAGGCCGCCAGCCCCAGCAGGAACAGAATGGCGGATATCAGCCACTGACCCGTCAGGATCAGGGTACGTGAGCGTCGTTCCAGCCGATGGGCGGGCAGCCGCCAGCGTTCCACCGCGGGCGCCCAGATGAATCGCAAGCCCCAGGGAATCCAGAGCAGGGCGGTCAGGCCCGCAACTTGCAGCGATGCCCCGGCATCACGCAGCAGCGACGGCAGAGCCTGCGTCGTCAATGCGGTGATGATGGTCTGGCTGATATAGATGCCTGCGATGGCTGGCAGAACTTGTCGTGCGCTCAGGCGCGACGGAACAACATAGGATTTCGACATGCGGAGTGGTCCGTAGCCTGCGGGAGGCGGATGTTCTGCCGCATTGCGGAAAGCGCTGCATTGCAATGCGGGTCAATCACAATGGACAATTTCTATCTACAGGATTTGTGGATAGAATAGATAAGAGTGATATCCAACATCATTACGTTTGCAGGGAAGTTGCGCTAACGGTTTACGGAAAAAATTTGATTTTTTCAGGAAGAAATTATGTCGGGGAGCGCAGGTCCATCCGCCCAACAGGCCCTTGATCCCGGAAAAATGTCGGAAGAAAGCCTGAACCGTGTGCATGAGGATTGGCGGCATGCCGTTCACATGTATCAGCCCTGCGAAGGCCTGTGCATCAGCTGCATCAACGGACGGCCGGGCAATAAATGGTCGTTCGAGGCAGAAGGGCCTTCTGCATTCAGTGTGAATATCCTGTTGCAGGGGCGCATGCAGGCAGCGTTCGACGACGGCGGCGTGCTCGATGCCCGGGCCGGCTCTGCGATCATGATGGCAACCGGCCAGTATGCGAAGGGCTGGGATGTGCTCGACAGCGAATCCGAAGGCGCGTTCCGCATGGTCAGCATCCACATTCCCCAGACGGCCATGACCAGCCTGACCGGATTGCAGATGGACGACCTGAAACAGCGCATCTGCACGACCTCGGGCGACCAGTCGCATCTGGACGCTTTTCTTGGCGTCATGCCTGCATCCAGCAGTCTGCAGCGTCTGGCGGGCGAGCTGCTGGGTTTTGAAAGCATCTATCCGGGCAGCTGCATTTCGCGTGATCTCTATCTGCGTGCCAAGGCCTTTGAAGCGGTTGCCTGCTTCCTGCGGGAAAACCTGGCCCAGCAACGGGCCAGCCTGCCTGTGCCGGCAGACCGGCCGCGGCTGCTGGATGCAAGGGCCTTGCTGGAACGAAGCTACGACCAGGAATGGAGCGTGCAAACGCTGGCGCGAGCGGTGGGCCTCAACGAAAAACGCCTGCAATCGGGCTTTCAGGCCCTGTATGGCTGCTCGGTACACAGCTGCCTGACGCGCATACGGCTGGATGCCGCCGTGGCGCTCTTGCAGCGCGGTGTCAGCGTGACGGAAACGGCAGTCAGTTGCGGATTTTCAAACCTCAGCCATTTCAGCCGGATATTCAGGAACCATACCGGCGTTTCACCCAAGCAATGCGCCCTGGGCATGCAGGCCAGGCCGCAATAGCGGGCAATAGCTGGAAATTCTTGGCATTTTCTGGCGCTTGCGGGCCAGTGCACTCAACACCGGCCATGGCCGGTGTTTTCAATTTTTCCATTCGATATTGCAACGCCTGGCGAGACATGAATGCCATTTCTGCACAGGTGCTCGCCGGCTTTTTGTGGCGCAACAAATATTCTCGAATAGTCAAATTTTTCCCGTAAACCGTTAGCAGCCAGCACATATTTTCGTGATCATAGGCCCTGGCTGGTAGAGGGTAGAGAGCCCAGCGGGCGGCCGTGCCCGTAGGGAGTCAGGGCTCAACACAGGGTCTGCGTCAGCACAACCGGGGCAAGATGCCGCCAAGAGCACAGCCTGAGCGATGGGCGATCATCGGTAAATATGTAAATGCCTATCATTACTTATATCGTTTATTTTTATTCATCAAATGAAATTTCCTAGAGACAAGGCAGTGAGCCACACGGAACTGCTTGCCGCTGCCGGGCAGCGGCGCCGCAAGCTTGCGCCGCTTCAAGCAGAAACGGCGGTACCGGTGCGCCCGCGGCAATTGAGCCTGGCCATCGTATTGGCCCTGGCCGGGCAGGCTGTGCTGGCCCAGGAAGTGCAAGAGCGCCTGCCATCCGGGGATCAGGATGCCCAATCTGCCCAGATGCCTGCGGATGCCGGACATGCCCAGGTGCTGGACGCGGTAGAGATCATAGGCACGGCGGAAGAAAACAAGACGATTGGCAATACGGCGGGGGCCAGCAAAGAGGATATCGAGCGGCGCGGTGCCAGCCACATGAGCGACCTGATTGACCAGATATCAGGGACGTCGGTCAACAGTTTGTATGCCAGGCCGGAAGTGTCTGTAGGGGTGCAGGGGATTGCGGGGCATGGGCGTGTTTCTCAGTCGCTTGAAGGCATTACACAGAACTTCCATGCCTTTACCAAAGATATTGGCCAGACCGGCTCGATCTTCGTTGATCCGCAGTTTTTGAAATCCATTGACGTTACCAGAGGTGTGAATACCAGCACTGGTAGCTTGGGAAGTTTGGGCGGCTCTGTTGATTTCAAATACCTCGACCTAGACGACATATTGCTTCCTGGCAGAAGCTTTGGCGGGATGGTTCGCGGTTCTACCGGGTTCAGTAAATACAAGAATGGACAAAAGCCGTCTGGCTCATTTTTTCTGGGCGGAAGGAATGAGCGCTGGGATGTGATGGTAGGCGCGGCTGACAGTGAAAATGATGCCTATAAGATAGGTAGTCATTTTGATGATGGCGATATGCTGAAGTATTTTCATGCAAGAAATATTAATTTTTACGACAACATAAATAATCCAGAGCTCAATTGGGGGGGAGGGTGTCGCTATCAAGTTCGCGGAGTCAGTAGTGGAAGTAGAGATGGAATGGAAAACTGCCAACTCTCTCCTGAACGCCTGAATCAACTCAAGCAGGCAGCAAAGTCTGGTGCTTTGGAAGGTACAGAAAAGAAAGCCGAATCACAGATGTTGCGTCTGCGTCATTATTTTAATGATGATTATCAGCAAAGCCTGGAGATGTTTGCGGCAAACAGTCGCGCCAAATATCAGACTGATCAGCAGCCTCAGATTATCATCCCGGAAGGTTGGGGGATTGCAGAGCCTGCATATTGGGCGAAAAATCCTTGGTTTATTGCTACCGAGATGAAAAGCCAGGTTGTTAGCCTGAAATACAAAGCAGTCGTTTCGGATTTAATTAATCCTGAAGTAATGCTCTACCACGAGGAACAAAAACGAGATCAACAATGGAAAGGTGTCAGGGGGACTGGTGCCGTTGGTCAGGATATGCACTACTTTGTAGATAATAGTTCCAATGGGCTCAGGCTGAGTAATGCCAGTCATTTCCAAACATCGCTTGTCGGCCCATTGCGCCTGGATTCTTCATTCGAGTTTCGACGTGCTCATAAAGATGTGGATAGTTTCAGCGAAGCCGACTGGTTGGAGGAAGACAAAAAGAATCGTGGCTTACCCTACACCCTTGCGCAGGAATGGGATCCCAGTTCAAAGAACAAATCTTCAGGTTTTGCGCTGAATTTGAGTACTGAAGGGGATGGGCCATGGCAGGCCAGTGCTGGTGTTGGTTGGCAGCGAGTGACAATGGATGTGGACTCTCCCAGATTTAGGACTGGAAATATTGCAAAAGAGGGAATAGTTCCTAATACTACAACACTCTTAAATGCTTATCGTAGTCAAGGTTACTCTTTTGGAGAAGCCCGACGCATGGCGAATGCGGAAAGTACAAGAATATTCAATGAGATGAAGTTGGATCCTGATAGCGACAATGGGAATAATCGCTTTAATTTAGATGATAAAAAACATGGTTTTAATTTGAGGCAAGCCAATTTCAACTTGCAATATACACAACCAGGGACGGGTTTGACGGCATATGGCTCTATTGGTTACAGTGAACGAGCGCCGACAAGCAATGAAATGTATACATCTGGCCCCTGGTTGAAGCAACTGTTTGTCGCCAATCCTCATCTGAAAAAAGAAAAAAATCTTTCCTTGCAATTGGGAGTTAACTATCATAAAGAAAGATGGTTGACGACCTCAGATGAATTTAATGTGGGTCTTGGGTATTATCGAAATCGCATACGCAATCACATTGGCTACGGCCCGATATGGATGGAAAACGATGCAGTTATGAATGGCAAAAGCTCTGTTGGGGGTGCTGTTGCTAACGTCAATAATGAGGCGGCAGTCGTTCGTCATGGCTTTGAACTGAACCTTGCCTATAAACAGCCGTTGTTTTATGTAGGTGGTAATTTGACTCTTCCACTTCGGCATAATAATAAAATGTGTAATTCGCTCCTGCCGAGCGGGAACGCTTATTACGTCACCTATGATGCAGAGGGAAATGCTGTTTTCTCACAGGTAGGGGGCCAAGGGCCGAGTTCATGTTACTCAGGCTGGAACTGGATGGAAACCAGCTTAATCGAGCCTATTCGAGGAAGTCTCACAGCAGCCCTGACGCCTTACAACGGGAAAATGGAAATAGGCAGCACCTTGCATTTCCGAGGAAAACAACGTGCGTCTTATTACTACATCAAGGATGCTCAAGACCCCAGCAACAACTCATTAGGGCCATTGCCCAATGGAGATGGCTGGATAGATGCCTATCTTTGGCCGAAAACTATCAAATTTGATCTGTTCTTTAACTACCGATTTAACGATCAACTGAAAGCAGGAATTTACATTGCCAATCTAACTGATGAGTTTGATGGTACGCCGACCTCTTTGGGATACAACTTTTATCCAGGCCGCACCGTTACAGCTAACTTGGAGTACAGATTTTAAGTTTTTCGCTGTTTCGGCCATCCGGGTCGGAAAAAATTTTGCCGGAGTTGCGACCGGCTTGTGAAACAGGAGAGACATCATGTCTTTGAAAACTGCAATCGACGACTGGCGTGATAGCTACGATGAAACCATCATCGACACGCAACATGATCCGGCCTATATCGGTTCGGTGAAGGCCACGAACGGCAATATCTACGAAGGTATTGCAATTTACCAAACCGGCAACAAGATCTACGACTTCAACGTGTACGCGGGACAAGGTGTGGATCATGTCAATGCCATCAACGGTGGTGGCAAGTTCGTGGTGGAATCGACTGGCGGCTTTTCGTGGGATACGGCAGTTGCAACGCCACCTTCGACCCCTGGCGGCTACGATGGTACCTACAATTTCGTGACATCTGGTTCACTGAATAAGTTGTCGCTCGGCTACACCCCCTCGGGTGACAACAATCCCTCTCCGGATGCTGCCACACTGACTGCGTTCAATACCAGCTATCCGCTGTTGGTAGTCAACGGTTTCAATATCGCCGTGGACTACGCCGCCACGTTGTTTGGCTCGGGATACAACGGCAACACGGCTATCAGCGTGTCGGCAACGGCCTCCGATGGCACCGTGCTTTCCAGCATCCTGGCTAACGCCAGCCTGTATGAGAACGCAACGCTGAACTCTGCCGTGCTGTACAGCCTGGCGTTCGACAACACCGGTGTTCAAGCCTTCGAGTGGGTGCTGGATAAGTACCTGGAGTCCAAGGGTTCGGATATCACCGACTCGTGGGCAGACATCCAAACTGCACTGTCTGGCACTGGCGTGTCGATCAGCTACTACGACTACGCTCCCAGCAGCGCTGTTGCAGCTGATGCATATGCCGTTGCTGCTGCCGAAGTCGAAAGCGACCTCCTGCTGGCCGCGTAAGCAGCCATTCCAGAAATGCAAGAGGTTTGACCGGAAAAGTGCTGGTGATTTTCTAGCGGGAAGATCCACCACTTGACCGGGTAGTACCGGGGCCTGGCGCTTTGCGGCCGGGTTCCGGGTTCCGGAAGCCGTTGATTCTAGCGGTTTACGGAAGCCCCTGCAAAAACACTTTGCAGGCAGATTTCGGCTTTCCCCTTGCCAGTGGGGAGGGGGATTTTTTTCCGTAAAAAAGGCTGGGGATGTAATGACGGCGGATAAATCCCGGCCGGCAGGGAGTGCGCGTGGTGAATTGGCCCGTGCCCTGCTGACCTATAAAAGCAGTTTTGTGCACATCGGCGTGTTTTCCGGCGTCATCAATATCCTGATGCTGGCCCCCGCCCTGTACATGCTGCAAGTGTATGACCGGGTGCTGACGTCCGGTAATGAGATGACCTTGCTGATGCTGACGCTCATCTTGCTGGGCATGTACGCGTTCATGGGGGCACTGGAATGGGTGCGCTCGGTGGTGGTGCTGCGCCTGGGGACGGGCTTTGACCGCCAGCTGGCGCCACGTGTCTATGACGCGGCCTTTAGTGCCAACCTCAGGACTGGCAAGCTCAACGCAGCGCAGCCGCTGGAGGATTTGCAGCAGCTGCGCCAGTTCGCCACCGGCCAATCGCTGTTCGCGCTGTTCGATGCGCCGTGGTTCCTGGTGTATGTGCTGGTGATGTTTTATTTCCACCCCGCACTGGGCTGGTTCGCCCTGGGCGGCACGGTGCTGCTGATGTGCGTGGCCTGGATCAATGAGCGTGTCAGCCGCCCGCATTTGCAGAGAGCCGGGGAACTGGCCATTGCGTCGCGCCGCGATGCCGGCGCAAATTTACGCAACGCCGAGGCCATAGCCGGCATGGGCATGCTGGCAAACCTGCGCCGGCGCTGGGCCGGACAGCACCTGGGCTATGTGCGTGAACAGAATCTGGCCAGTGCCCGCATGGCGAAGATCCAGGGCTGGAACAAGTCATTGCGCATGGCGGTGCAATCCCTGGCGCTGGGCCTGGGGGCGTGGCTGGTGCTGGAACACCAGATGACGGCAGGCATGATGATCGCAGGCTCCATCTTGCTGGGCCGGGCCCTGGCACCCATAGACCAGATTATCGGCGCGTCGCGCCAGTGGACGCAGGTGAAGGAGGCCGAGCGGCGTTTGAGCCGTTTGCTGGAGGATTTTCCGCCGCTGGCAAAAGGTATGGATTTTCCCCGGCCAGCGGGCAATCTGGCGGTCGAGCAGCTGCTGGCTGCTCCCCCTAGCCAGACCCAGCCAGTGCTGCATGGCATTCACTTCAAGCTGGCAGCGGGAGAGACACTGGTCGTGATCGGCCCGTCCGGCTCGGGCAAGACAACGCTGGCGCGTTGCCTGGTCAATGCATGGCCGCCCTTGCGCGGCAAAGTCAGGTTGGATGGCGCCCCGCTGGAGCAATGGCGGCCGGAAGCCCTTGGGGCGCTGATCGGCTACCTGCCGCAGGATGTCCAGTTGTTCGCGGGGACAGTGGCGGAGAACATCGCCCGGTTTGCGGCCGGTGAGGCTGGCCGGGTGGATGAACAACAGGTCATTGCCGCTGCGCAGATGGCTGGCGTGCATGAATTGATTCTGCAACTGCCCGACGGCTACCAGACACAACTGGGAGAAAACGGCATGGGATTGTCGGGCGGCCAGCGCCAGCGGGTGGGGCTGGCCCGCGCCCTTTATGGCGAACCCTGCCTCGTGGTTCTCGACGAGCCGAATGCCAACCTGGATGAGGCCGGTGACGCCATGTTGGCCGAGGCTATCGCCCGCATCAAGCTGGCGGGTATCACCCTCGTACTGATTACGCATAAACCCAACATCCTCAAGCTGGCCGACAAACTGCTGGTGCTGCACGCCGGCGCCCAGGCCGATTTCGGCCCGCTGGCCGAGGTAATGCAGCGCATGCAGCGTGGCGCGCCGCCCAGGGCGCCTGCCAGCGTGCCGCAGCCCCGGGTCATGCCCATTCCCACCTACGGGGCGGCGATGAACTATGCACAACGCAAGGAAGGAGCATGAGCATGCCAGTGAACACAGGGGCCTTGCCGGTGGACGCCGGCTTGATCGACCCCAGGGATGAACTGCTGTCGGTGGACGAACGATACTTTGTGCGCCTGGGCTGGCTCATCGTGCTTGTCGGTGTGATGGGGTTTCTCGGCTGGGCCATGCTGGCACCTTTGGATGCCGGGGTGCCGGTAGAAGCCAAGGTGGTGGTCAGCGGCAATCGGAAAGCGGTGCAGCCGATCACCGGCGGCCGGGTTGAACGCATTCTGGTCAGCGAAGGCCAGCGCGTGCAGGCGGGGCAGGTATTGGTCGTGCTGGAACCCAATGTTGCAGCCAATCAATTGGATTCCCTGCAATTCCAGTTCTTCAGCAGCCTGGCGATGGAGAACCGCTTGATGGCAGAACGTGATGGCCTGAGCGACATCCGCTTCGATGAGCGCCTGCTGCAGGCCGGGCAGGCGGGCCTGGCCCAGGGGGCAGAGATCATCCAGGCGCAGCGGCAATTGTTCGACAGCCGCCGCAGAGCCCAGCAAATCACGCTCGATGGCCTGGAGGCTACCTTGCGCGGCCTGCGCGAGCAGCGCGACAGCCTGCAGCGCATCCTGCAATCTCGCCTCAGCCAGCGCGAGGCTTTTGAGCGCCAATTGGCCGGGCAGCGTTCGCTGGCGGCCGACGGTTTGTTGGCGCGTAACCGTTTGCTGGAGTCCGAACGCCAGTTCCTGCAATTGGCCGGGGCCGTTGCCGATGACCAGGGGCGCTTGGCGCAGCTGCAGGGCCAGGTGCAGGAATACCAGCTGCGCCTCGTGCAGCAGCGCGAGGACTATCAGAAGGAGCTGCGCACGGCGCTGGCCGAAACCCGCACGCGTACGGCAGACCTCGGCGCGCGCCTGGACAGCGCGCGATATGACGTGGGCAACATGCAGATTCTGGCACCCACCGAGGGCATCGTGGCCGGCCTGGCTGTTTTCACCCAGGGCGGCGTGGTCAGTGCCGGCGACAAACTGATGGACATCGTGCCGTTGGACCAGCCCTTGATAGTTGAAGGCCGCCTGCCCGTTCAGGACGTGGACAAAATACATGTCGGACAGCCAGTAGAGCTGGAATTCGCGGCATTCAATCGCGCATCGACCCCCAGGCTGCCAGGCACCGTCAAGACCGTTTCCGCAGATCGCCTGGAAGATCCTTATCAGGGCGTGCCGTACTACCACGTCGAAATCAGTGTTGATGAATTGCAGGGCAGGGAGGTGCTGCCGGGCCTGCAACTACAGCCGGGCATGCCAGTGACTGCCTTCATCAAGGCTGGCGAACGCACCATGATGAGCTATCTGCTCAAACCCTTGCGCGACCGTGCCCGCCTGGCGCTGACGGAGGAATGAATGACTGGGCCGGAGATGACGGAAAAGGGTGGGCGGCGAACCGGGAAAAGGGGGCTGAGGGCGGGCATTCGAGGGCGGCGGGC
>NZ_CBCSIQ010000019.1:0-77026 GCF_965139615.1 Kerstersia similis | reverse complement strand
ACCCAGCCCTTGCTGCCCCGCAAGGCGCTTATATCCTTGCATCAAGGTAAAAATAATCTCCATATAACCATTATTTATATCCATCTCATGCCTGGGAGGACTATCTTTATGCACATGCACGCTGTAACTGTCTTGTGAAGCAAGGTTTTCCAGGTGCAGAACGCCTGGTTTGCCACCTGCCGGTGCAAACCAGATAATTGCCCGTGATTACTGATCCCCTATCGCCGTGACCACCCTTGTCATGACCGGAAGCAATTCCGCACACATCCCGCTCTGGACGCCGGAACAGCTCCAGGCATCACAGGATGCGCTGCTGTCGCAGCGTGACCCTGGCGACGATGTCTGGATTTATGCCTATGGCTCGCTGATCTGGCGCCCTGACTTCCCGTTCCTGGAGCGTCGTGCCGCCACGCTGGTCGGCCATCATCGCGCCCTGTGCCTGTGGTCCTGCATCAATCGCGGCACGCCTGAACAGCCCGGCCTGGTTTTCGGCCTGGATCTGGGCGGCTCTTGCCATGGGATGGCCTACCGGATCGACGCCAGCCAGATAGACAGTATTTTTCCGCGGCTGTGGCAACGCGAAATGTCCACGGGCTGCTACCAGCCAAGCTGGCTGCGCTGCAGCAGTGACACAGGTGATATCCGTGCGCTGTCGTTCGTCATGAACCGCAGCCATCCTGGCTATATCACCGGGCTGAGCCAGGAAGAACAGATCGCCATCATCCTCGGCGCCTCGGGCTCCTGCGGCCCTTGCTCCGACTATGTGCTGGAAACCGCCAAGGCCTTGCGCCAGGCCAATATCCTTGACGAACAGCTGGATCGACTGGCCCGTCAGCTGGAACCGGCCCTGCGTACACGCCAGATCCTGGCAGCCTGAGGCGAACCGTCCGATTGCCGGCGCGGCACCGCAAAACAGGGTGCCCGCCAGCAGTTTGCTGCCCTGGACACGCCTGCCGTTATACACTCGGGATATCCCGACTCTCATATGACGCCGCATCATGTCTATTGCCAACCTGCGCCAGACTTATAGCCGCGACACCCTGCTGGAGCAGGATCTCGCCCCCACGCCCATTGAACAGTTCGAACGCTGGTTCCAGGCAGCCCAACAGGGCGAGGTCGCGGAACCCAATGCCATGACGCTGGCCACGGCCGATGCCGACGGCCATCCGGATGCCCGGATTGTCCTGATCAAAGGCGTCGATGAGCGCGGCTTTATCTTCTTCACCAACCGCGAATCACGCAAGGGGCAGGAAATGGCTGCCCAGCAGCGCGCCTGCCTGCTGTTCTTCTGGCAGCCGCTGCAACGCCAGGTACGCATCGAAGGCCAGATCGAATGGCTGCCCGATGCCGAATCCGACGCCTACTATCACAGCCGTCCGCTGGATTCCCGCCTCGGTGCCTGGGCCTCGCAACAAAGCGCGACCACGACCCGCGCCGAATTGGAAGCCGCCTTCGAGGCCGCGCGCGCCAAGTATGGCGACCAGCCGCCGCGTCCGCCGCATTGGGGCGGCTACCTGGTTCGCCCTGACGCTGTGGAGTTCTGGCAAGGCCGTCCGTCGCGCCTGCACGATCGCCTGCGCTACGAACAACAGGCCGACGGCCAGTGGCATGTCCGCCGCCTGGCGCCTTGAGGCCAGGCTGCCGGCCTGCGCCATCTCTTCTATCATTGCTATCCGGCGCGCCCTTTCTTGCGCGCCGCCGCGCTTTACCCTGCAAGCCCTGTCATGACTCCTAACCAGCCCGATTTCGACTCCGCCCACTTCCGCGCCACCCTGGGCCGTTTTGCAACGGGCGTAACGGTCATCACCACCTTGCAGCCGGACGGCAAGCCCGTCGGCGTCACCATCAGTTCCTTCAATTCCGTATCGCTGACGCCGCCGCTGGTGCTCTGGAGCCTCATGCAATCCTCGCATCTGCTGCCCTGGTTCACCAACGGGCAAGCCTATGTGATCAATGTCCTGTCGCACCAGCAGCAAGACCTGGCCATGCGCTTTGCCCGCGGCCCCAGCGAAACACGCTACGATGGGCTGCCGGATCTGCGTACCGCAGCTGGCACGCCCTGGCTAGGGCCGGACTGCGCCGCCTGGATGGAATGCCGGCCCCACTCCCATCACGAAGCTGGCGACCATGTCGTCCTGATCGGACAAGTGGAGCACTGCGCCCATGGCGAAAATGCGCCATTGATTTATCATCGCGGCAACTTCAATCTGACGCCGGTGGCCGGCGCCACCGCCTGATACCGGCCGCCTGCCGTCACTCCAGGCCGCGGCGCCCCCAGGCGCCAGCGCCCCACTCATAACAATATTGCCGACCATGTCGCACCAAGACTACATCCTGACTCTTTCCTGCCCCGACCGCACGGGCATTGTCTATCACGTCAGCCAGCTACTGTACCGCCATCACTGCAATATTCTCGATTCGCAGCAGTTCGGTGACGAAGACACCCAACGCTTTTTCCTGCGCGTCCATTTCCGCCAGCCTGTCGGCAGCGACCACGCCGAGCTGCGCGAACAGATGTCGCAAGTGGGCGTGCAATTCGGCATGGATTGGCAATTGCACGACGCCCAGCGCCGCTCCCGTCTGCTCATCATGGTGAGCAAACAGGGCCACTGCCTGAACGACCTGCTGTTCCGCACCCGCAGCGGCCAGCTGCCGGTGGATATCGCTGCTGTCGTGTCCAACCACAATGACTACGCCAACCTGACCGCCTCCTACGGCATTCCCTTCCACTATCTGCCGGTCACGGCCGATACCAAGGCGCAGCAGGAAAAGCAGATCCTCGACATCATTGCCGCCGAGAAAGTCGATCTGGTCGTGCTGGCCCGCTATATGCAGATCCTGTCGCCGGAACTGTGCCGCGCGCTCTCGGGCCGCGCCATCAACATCCACCACAGCTTCCTGCCCAGCTTCAAGGGCGCCCGCCCTTACCACCAGGCCCACCAGCGCGGCGTCAAGATCATCGGCGCGACGGCCCATTACGTCACGGAAGATCTGGACGAAGGCCCCATCATCGAACAGGATATCGCCCGTGTGGATCACACGCTGACCCCGGCGGATCTCACCCAGGTCGGCAGCGATATCGAATCGCTGGTGCTGTCGCGCGCCGTACGCAGCCATGTGGAACATCGCATCCTGCTCAACAACAACCGCACGGTTGTGTTCCGCTGACGCCTGAAACACGCCATGACCCAGCAGTCCGATGCCGCGCCGCGTCCCGAGCCCAAAAGCAAGAACAAGACCGGCCGCACCAATGATCCCAAAAGGACCATGCAGGATATCATCGAGGTCGCCACGCAAGAGTTCGCCCGCAAGGGCCTGACCGGCGCGCGCATCGACGAAATCGCCGCGCTCACGCGCACCAGCAAGCGCATGATCTATTACTACTTCGAGAACAAGGAAGGGCTGTACGTGGCCGTTCTCGAAGCCGTTTACCGGCGCTTGCGCAGCATTGAAAACGAGCTGCATCTGGATGATCTGGACCCGGAAGCCGCCATGCGCAGGCTGGTGGAGTTCACGTTCGACTACCAGTATGCCAACCCCGATTTCGTCCGTCTGGTCATGACGGAGAACATCAATAACGGCGTCTATCTTGCCCGCTCCCGGATCATCCAGGAATTGAATGTTCCCGCCATCGACGCGGTCGGTTCCGTGTACCGCCGAGGCGTGGAACAGGGGCTGTTCCGGCCGGGGCTCTCGGCCATCGAGCTGCACCATTCCATCAGTGCGCTGTGTTTTTTCAACGCCTCCAACCAGAACACCTTTTCCCTGATCTTCAAGCGCGACTTCAATGAGGCCGATGCCCAGGCCGCCAGACGAGAAGCGGCAGTGGACATGATGATCCGCTACGTGCGCCGCAATCCCGCCATAGATTGACGCAAAGCCAGGGCCGCATGAGCGGCCCTGGCTTTTTGAACCGGCTTTTTCTACCCGACCCCACCGGCCGCCCAGCGGCACAAAAATCCCTGTCCGGCATTCTTGTGCTTATCGGTTTTATCCCTCAGAATATAAAACTAACTAGTTCGTATATTATTGCCCCCAGGCAGATGAGGGACGTTTTTTCCGCCATGCACCACCGTGTCGTGCTTGGCGGCCATCTGTCTTCCGGGCAGCCTGTTCGCCGCCAAGAGCCTTCAAACGCCACCAAGCACCACCATTTCGCCAACCGGGCGCCATTCATCCAGGCAGCGCACCCACTACCAAGACATGCCATGTCCCAGACTCGTTCCGCTTCCCCCGTCCACGCTTCCGCCCCCCGTGCCAGCTATCTGCTGGGCCTTATCGGTTCCGGCATCCAGTTGTCGATGACACCTGCCTTGCACGAGGAAGAGGCTCGCAACCAGGGCATGCGGCTGCACTACCAGTTGATCGACCTGGATCGTTCACCACGCCAGGATGGCGCGCTGCCCGAACTGCTGGAAGCCGCCCGCGTCATGGATTTCGCCGGCCTCAACATTACCTATCCCTGCAAGCAGATCATCCTGCCGCTGCTCGACAGCCTGTCGCCGGATGCCGCAGCCATGGGCGCCGTGAACACGGTCGTTATCCAGGATGGCAAGCTGCACGGCCACAATACCGATGGATCCGGCTGGCGCTGGGGCATGCAACGCCATCTGCCCGACGCCAATCTGGATCATGTCGTACTGCTGGGCGCCGGCGGCGCCGGGGCTGCCATTGCGCATACCATCATCCAGATGGGCGCGCGCTCGTTGCGCATCGTAGATGCCGACCCGCAGCGCGCCGGCGCCCTGGCCGCAGAACTGAACCGGCAATACCGCACCCATGCCGCCAGCGCCTCGGCCAACGCCGCCAGCGCCCTGGACGGCGCCACCGGCCTGGTGCATGCCACGCCTACCGGCATGGCCAAGCTGCCCGGCTTGCCGCTGGATGCAACATTGCTGCGCCCTGAGCTTTGGGTCTCGGAAATCGTCTATTCGCCACTGGAAACGGAACTGCTGGCCGCAGCCCGGCGTATCGGCTGCCGCACCGTCGCCGGCACGGCCATGGCCGTTGGCCAGGCAGTCGATGCATTCCGTTTATTTACCGGCCACGAACCCGACGCCGACCGCATGGAAAAGCATATCCAGGCCATGATCCAGGCCCGCAATCAGCCATAAAACACGGCGGCTGCACAACGTCGGACGAAAAAAATGCCGGGTGTTGCCCAGCATTTTTTATCTGATGCGCGGCCCGGCATACGGGGGCACATTCGGCCCAAACCGGCCAAGCGCCTTATTCAAAGGCGGCGGCAGCACGCCCCAGGCGATCCCGCACAGCGTCCCACTGCCCGCCTTCGGGCAGCCGCTGCACCAGAATTTCAGCGTAGCCGCCGGCATCCAGTTCGCGCAGCAAGGCATACAGCTGCCTGGCATAGGCATCCGGGCCGCCCGTTACGTGACGCCATGCAATACCCGGCAGATTTCCCTGGCTGGCTGGCGCCAGGCCCGAGGTATCATGCACCAGCACCGCCATGGCAGGACCGGTAGCGCCGGCCGCGCGCCCGGCCAGCAATGCTGACAGCGTCTCGGTATCACACAAGCGTACCGGCGTTGCGGGGGCATAGTGCGCCTTGAGCGTACCCGAGGCACGAGGCGCCTGCGCATCCGGCCGCGCCGGCAAGCTGCCCGTGACACTGGCGATCTGTTCCGGAGTGATATGCCCCGGACGCAGCAACACCGGCCCGATGCCTTCCTGTACCCTGGACACATCCAGAATGGTCGATTCGATGCCGACATCCGACGCGCCGCCTTCCAGCACCAGCAATTCGCCCGCTGCCAGCGATTCGGGAAACTCTTGCCGCACATGCTCGGCGCGCGTCGGCGATACCTTGCCGTAACGGTTGGCAGACGGGCCGGCCACGCCGGCACGCTGCCCCGGCCTGATGCGCGCAAATTCGCGCAGCAAAGCCTGCGCGACCGGATGCGACGGGCAACGCACGCCCACGCTATCCTGGCCGCCGCTGACCGCATCCGGCACGCCTGCGGCACGTTTGAGAATCAAGGTCAAAGGCCCCGGCCAAAAGGCCGCCGCCAACGCTTGCGCCACTGGCGGAATATCCGTCGCCCAATCGGACAACGGCGTTTCCGGCGCAATATGCACGATGACCGGATGATTCGATGGCCGGCCTTTGGCCGCATAAATACGCCCGACTGCGGCCGGATCTGCGGCGTCCGCCCCCAGCCCATAGACCGTTTCCGTCGGAAACGCGACCAGGCCGCCGGCGTCCAGATGACGCGCTGCGGCGGCAATCTCCTCGGTGCCGGGCAACTTGCTCATGGCTGCGGGATCCCCAGCAGGCTGGCAATGGCCTGCGCATCCGCGCGCGCCTGCTCCAGTGTCGCGGCCACGACATTGATATGGCCCATTTTCCGGCCAGGACGCGCCTCATGCTTGCCATACAGATGCAAATGCGCCGACGGAAACGCCAGGACGGCAGCCCAATCCGGCTCATTCGCCTGCTCGGCATCCTGCCGGAACCAGATGTCGCCCAACAGATTCAGCATGATGGCCGGAGAATGCGCCTGGGGGTTCCCCAGCGGCATGCCGGCCACAGCACGTGCCTGCTGTTCAAACTGGCTGGAAAAACAGGCGTTCTGCGTAAAGTGCCCGCTGTTATGCGGCCTGGGTGCGACTTCATTGGCCAGCAGCCGGCCATCCTGCAATACAAAAAACTCCACGCACAGCACACCCTGGAAAGCCAGGCCATCGGCAACACGGCGGGCGGCGTCCTGCGCCTGCGCCACCAGCGCAGCGTCCTCGGCCATGCCGACCGTCGTGACGGCCAGAATGCCCTGTTCGTGGGCATTGCGCGCAATCGGGAATACGGCTGTGGCGCCATCGGCGCCACGCGCCAGCACCACGGAAATCTCGTGGTGCAGGGGCTGCAAGGCTTCCAGCACGCAGGCCACACCGCCCCAGGACTCAAACGCCGCCAGCGCTTCGGCCCGATTCGCGACCCGCGCCTGGCCTTTGCCGTCGTAGCCCAGGCGCGCTGCCTTGAGAATGCCGGGAAAGAGCGCATCGGACGCCGCGTCGAGATCGGCCGCAGCACGAATGGCCGCATAGGGCGCGACCGCAATGCCCTGCCCCGCCAGAAAATCCTTTTCCGCAATGCGATCCTGCACCACGGCCACGGCGTCGCCCGCAGGCGCAACGCGCGCACGCAGCGCCAGGCGGCGCAGGCTATCCGCCGGGACGTTCTCGAATTCCGTCGTCACGGCCGCACATTGCGCCGCCAATTCATCCAGCGCCGCGACATCATCATAGGCCGCACGGATATGGCGGTCTGCCGCCTGAGCTGCCGGGCAGTCGGCCGCCGGATCCAGCACCGCCACCCGATAGCCCATGGCCTGGGCCGCATGCACGAACATGCGCCCCAGCTGGCCACCACCCAGCATGCCCAGCCATTGGCCCGGCAGAATCGGCGCCTGGCCGATCGTTAGATCATTGTTCACTTGCTTGGTACTCATGAATGCCATCCGCCGGAAACTCAGGGTGCCGCGGGCGGCACGACCATGGCGCGCGCCTGGCCCGTTTGCCGCGCACGAAACGCCAGCAGGCGCTCGCGCAACCCGGCGTCGGTCGTTGCCAGGGCGGCCACGACATGCAATGCCGCATTGGCGGCACCGGCTTCGCCGATGGCAAACGTGGCCACGGGCACACCCTTGGGCATTTGCACGATGGACAGCAGGGAATCTTCTCCGCGCAGATAGCGCGACGGCACCGGCACGCCATAGACCGGCACTTCCGTCAGCGCCGCCAGCATGCCCGGCAGATGCGCAGCACCGCCGGCACCGGCAATAATGCCGCGCCAGCCTGCGGCGCTGGCTGCGGCACCGTAGGCCACCATATCCAGCGGCATGCGGTGCGCCGATACCACGCGCACATCATAGGGAACCCCGAACGCATCCAGCATATCGGTGGCCTGCTTCATGATGTCCCAGTCGCTGGAAGACCCCATGACGACGCCGACGACGGCATCAGCGCGCAGCGGAGGATCGAATTCAATGGTCATTTCAGGAAAGCCTCGCGCCAGGGCGCGCATGCGGGACTGGCATGGGGCATGCCATCTTCCGGCGTTGCGCCACCCGCTCTGGCGGAAAAGAATTGGTAATCCGCTATTTTACCGCCTGAGCGGCGGTCACTGCGGAGATAGTGGCAGCCCGCGGACGATATGGCGCAGCGGGCCGGGAGGGCGTGGCAGGCTTGCGACAATCCCCCTGACAGCCCCCGGCACTGGCGCCCGCCCGACAGGGCTGGCGCCAGCCAGCCGGGATCAACCTTGGGTCAGGCGCTCAAGGGCTTCGCGATACTTGGCTGCGGTCTGTTCCGCCACGGCTGCGGGCAAGCGCGGCGCAGGCGGCGTTTTGTCCCAGGGCTGGCTTTCCAGCCAGTCGCGCAGGAACTGTTTGTCGAACGACGGCGGGTTGACGCCCGCACGGTAGGAATCCGCCGGCCAGAAGCGCGAGGAATCCGGCGTCAGCACTTCATCCATCAGATGCAGCACGCCCTGATCATCCAGGCCGAATTCAAACTTGGTATCGGCGATGATGATGCCACGGGTCGCGGCATATTCGGAGGCTTCGGTGTACAGGCGCAGTGCAGCGTCGCGGATGCGGCCGGCCAGTTCCGCGCCCACGGCCTGCTCGACATAGGCGAAATCGACGTTTTCATCATGCAGGCCGAATTCTGCCTTGGCCGCCGGCGTGAAAATCGGTTGCGGCAGTTTGTCCGCCAGTTGCAGGCCGGCCGGCAGCTTGACGCCGCAGATCGCGCCCGTGGCCTGGTAATCCTTCCAGCCCGAACCGATGATGTAGCCACGCGCCACGGCTTCGACCAGGATAGGCTTCAAACGCTTGACGACGACGGCACGGCCGCGCACCTGCTCACGCTCCGCAGGCGTGACCACGCTTTCCGGATCTATTCCCGTGGAGTGGTTGGGCATGATGTGCGCCAGCTTCTTCAGCCAGAACTCCGTCATCGACGTCAGTACCTGGCCCTTGCCCGGGATCGGGTCGTCGAGAATGACGTCGAACGCCGAGATGCGGTCGCTCGCGACGATGAGCAGCTTGTCGTCGCCGACTGCGTACATATCGCGGACTTTGCCACGGCCCAGCAAAGGCAGCGACGTAATGGAAGATTGATGCAAGGCGGAAGTCACTCTCGTATTCCCCGGAGTCAGATTCAAAAATGCAGGGCACAACCCAACAAGGCTATCCGGTTTTCCCGGACTTGCGGATTTTAGCCCCTGATCTGCCCTCGATGCGCCGAGTGTGTCCGCGCAAGACCTTATAGACGCCCTTTGGTGTCCACCAGACGCATGCTGGGCATCAATTCCACCGCCAGCTCCGGCTTTTCCAGCGCATATTCAAGATTCATCCGGGCAATTTCCACGTGCTCCTCGCCCAGCGCCTGAGCTCGATACCCTTGCCCGCGTTCGATGGCCTGGAAAATGGCGTGGTGCGTGCGATGCGCATGTTGCATCCACTGCTGCCCTTCCTTCATATTGGACTGCATGGGCAGCATGGCGCTGGGCGCGGCGAAAGGCTGCCCCACCAGCAACTCCAGCATGCGCGTCAGCATGACATTGCCGCAACCCTCCAGAATCAGTCGGTGGAAACGGTCATTCATTTCCACGTAGGCAGCATAGTCGTCCAGATCCATCTGCGCCTTGTAAACCACGCGGTCGCCGTCATCCAGGCACTCCTGCAGTTCGCGCAGCAATTGCCGCGGCGCCCCCTGTTCGGCCAGCAGCCGCGCCGCGAAACCTTCGATCAGGCCGCGCAGACGGATGGCGTCAGCAATCTCGCGCGCCGTGAACTGGCGCATCCGATAGCCCCCGCCCGGCGCCGATTCAATCAGTCCTTCATGCTCCAGGCTGGTCAGGGCGAGACGCACCGGCGTGCGGGAAGCGCCCAGCTTTTCAGCCAAAGGCACTTCGGCCAGCCGCTCCCCTGGCACAAACTCGCCTTTGAGGATCATGTCCCTGAGTTGTACCAATACCCGCGATTGTTGAGAGTCCATATTCAGCCACGCCTAGCGCCCATGCAGGCCAGCAGCACGATACGCCCCTGGCACCCCGCCACTCTGAAAAGCAGCACCCATCCTGCATGCAGAAAAGAACAGCAGGATAACCCGATGGCTGCCGTGCCGCACCCCACTGGTGCGGCACGGCAGCCAGAAACCCCCTGCCCGCGCCAGACTGCATACAGTTAAAAGCATTCTGCACCAAAAAAATACGGCTCACCACAAAAACAAAAAAATCGTTTTATATCAAATAGATAAAAAACAAAAAAACACACCAGTCAAAATGAATCCTGGATTTTGACATCCAGACCAGCAAGAAAATCACGCAAAAAACACCGTATCTGCAGAAAAAACCGCCATTCCAGCCAGCCAGACCAAAAACCAGAGGGGGAAAGATACCCCTATCCTGATTCCAATCATTATCCAAAATCACCACAGGATAGAAAAAACATTTTATTGCCGCGCACCAATACGAACAAATCAGCGCCCCAAAAAAAGGCGGCCCATCTATTCACTCGCACCAGCATGGCGCATGCACCAAATCCAATTCCGCACCATTCCGCCATGCACCAGAATTTCCCAAAACCGCATCAAGCCCATTCAGATAGAAAACAAATAAAAATAATTATCAAAAACAAAAGTGACATTGAAAAACAAAAATACCCATGAAAAACATACAGATATAAAACAACAATATCCAGAGCAACCCTGTATGCTCGATATCCCTAGTTGCCAAAAAAAATCGTTTTCTCGAAATACACAAGCAACCCGACCTGAAAAACCATTTCATATTTTTCGAAAAAATCCTGCAGACGCAGAGATGCCGCCATGTCTCCAAACAAAAAAACAAGAAACGCCAGACCTCTCCTCCCCCAAAAAATTTATTGGAATTTTCACGCAATCAAAAACCCCTGAAATTAAAAATCCATTGACCCGGAATTCCTGTCTGCGTAAATTATTTTCACTGCATACCGCTGCATACAGTGGAATACACAACACCACTGATTGCTAATAAACCCAGGCATTCATCAGGAGGGATTTCCCATGCTCAGCGCAGAACAAAATGACTTCATCACGCGGGTCGGTCCCGGCACTCCGGCCGGCACGCTGCTGCGGCGTTATTGGCAGCCCGTTGCGCTGGCCGAAGAATTGCAGGGGCCGCGCCCCTTGCGACCGGTCAAACTGATGAACCAGAATTTCGTCCTGTTTCGTGATGAAAACGGCAAGCTGGGCATGCTCGACCGTGATTGCCCGCACCGCGGCGCCGATCTGGCTTTCGGCCGCCTGGAAGACGGCGGGCTGCGCTGCCCGTTTCACGGCTGGCTGTTCGACGCCCAGGGCAACTGCCTGGAAACCCCTGCTGAACCCGCTGGCAGCAAGCTCTGTACCCGCATCAAGCAAGCGGCCTATCCGGTCGTGGAAAAAAGCGGTGTGATCTTTGCCTATATCGGCGAAGGCGAGCCGCCCGCCTTCCCCGATTTCGACTGTTTCGTCGCTCCCGACAGCCACACCTTCGCCTTCAAGGGGCTATGGGAATGCAATTGGCTGCAGGCACTGGAAGTCGGCATGGACCCGGCCCACGCCTCATTTCTGCACCGTTTCTTCGAGGATGAAGACACCTCGGAAAGCTATGGCAAGCAGTTCCGCGGCGCATCCGCCGACTCGGAACTGGCCATTACCAAAGTGCTGCGTGAATACGACCGCCCCGAAATCCGCGTCACACCCGCGCCCTATGGCATGCAACTGACCACGCTGCGTACGCTTTCCGACACGCAAACCCATGTCCGGGTCACCAACGTCATCTTCCCCCAAGCCTTCGTCATTCCCATGAGCACCGAGATGACCATCTCGCAATGGCACGTGCCTGTGGATGACACCCATTGCTACTGGTACGCCATTTTCACGAGTTTTGCCGGGCCGGTGGACAAACAGCAAATGCGCGAACAGCGGTTGGCCACCATCGAGTTGCCGGACTACACCTCGCGCAAGAACAAACGCAACAACTATGGCTACAACGTCGAAGAGCAGCTGACCCAGACCTATACCGGCATGGGCATGGACATCAACGTGCACGACCAATGGGCCTGTGAATCGCTGGGGCCGATACAGAACCGTACCCGCGAACACCTGGGCACGACCGACAAGGGCATCATCGCCTATCGCCGCATGCTGGTCGGCGCCATCGAGGCCGCACTGTCGGGCGCACCGGTGCCCATGCAACCCAAACCGGAAGAAGCCGCCGCGCTCTATGGCCCGCCCTCCATCGACGGGGTTGCCGACGCGGACCGCACCGACGCCTATTGCGCAGAGGCCGATCTGTTGCGCCGCCGTGGTTCCGACTGGGCCAGCGCCCGCCTGCAGGCCTGAAGGAAGGGAAGCCGACATGGCCAGTTTTGTTGATCGCTTCAATCTCTGGTCGGAAGACCAGCATCGTCAGGCTGATGAATTAGTCGCACGATTCGCGTCCGGCGATGTGGATACCGTCCGCTTTGCCTGGCCGGATCAGCACGGCATTCTGCGCGGCAAGACACTGGTGGGCGCAGCAGCAGGCGCAGCCCTGCGCAACGGCGTCAACCTGACCTCCACCCTGCTGGCCAAGGACACCTCCCACAAAACGGTCTTTCCGGTTTTTTCCAGCAATGGCGGCTTTGCCATTCCAGGCTTGCAAGGCGGCGCCGATGTCACCCTGGTGGCAGACCCGTCCACGTTCTGCATGCTGCCCTGGGCGCCGCGTACCGGCTGGATCCTGTGCGACGCCCATATGAGCGACGGCACACCCTGTCCCTTCGGCACGCGGCAGATTCTGCAACGTGCCATCCGCGAACTGGATACGCTGGGGCTGGACTTCATCGCCGGGCTGGAGGTCGAGTTCCACGTCTTCCGTCTCGATGACGCCCGCATGAACCTGGGCGACTCCGGCCAGCCCGGCGAACCGCCACGGGTCTCCCTGCTGACCCACGGCCATCAGTACCTGACCGAACTGCGCTATGACCGTGTCGATGACCTGATGCAACTGCTGCGCACGCAGTTGCTGGCGCTTGGCCTGCCATTGCACTCCCTGGAAATCGAGTTCGGCCCCAGCCAGTTTGAACTGGTATTCGGCCCGACGCGCGGGCTGGCGCCGGCCGACACCATGGTGCTGCTGCGCAGCGCCATCAAGCAGATTTGCCTGCGCCATGGTTATCACGCAACGTTCATGTGCCGGCCTCGCATCCCGAATGTCATGTCCAGCGGCTGGCATCTGCACCAGTCCCTGTGCCGCAAGGACAACGGCGTCAATGCCTTCATGCCGGACACGGACGAACACCCGCTGAGCCCTTGCGGCATGCATTACCTGGCCGGGCTCAAGCAGCACGCCCGTGGCGCCGCCCTGTTCGCCAGCCCATCGGTCAATGGTTTCCGGCGCTACCGTCCCTTTTCCCTGGCGCCGGATCGTGCCATCTGGGCTCGCGATAATCGCGGCGCCATGCTGCGGGTTCTGGGCGGCCAGGGCCAGGCCGCCAGCCGCATCGAAAACCGCGTCGGCGAACCCACGGCCAATCCGTACCTGTATCTGGCCGCGCAGATTTTCTCCGGCCTGGACGGGATGGCACGCCAGCTGGATCCCGGCCCTTCCGCCGACGCCCCCTACGAAACCCCGGCAGAAAACCTGCCCCGTTCCCTGCCGGAAGCCATGGCGGCATTGCGCCAGGATGCCGTGCTGACCCAGCAGATCGGCCCGGCCTTCATCGACTACTACTGCCATATCAAGCAGGCCGAGCTGGACCGTTTCAATCTCGAAGTCAGCGAGTGGGAACAACGCGAATACTTCGATATGTTTTAAGGCCATCCCATGCCCACCATTCACTACATCCTCAAAGACGGCAGCACCCGCAGCATTGTGGCCAAGACCGGTGCCAGCGTCATGGAAACCGCGATCCACAACAATATTCGCGGCATAGACGCCGAGTGTGGCGGCTGCTGTTCCTGTGCGACCTGCCATGTATATGTCGCGGATGCCGACATCGGCCGCCTGCCGGCGCCGGACGACATGGAAGAAGAATTGCTCGACGGCGTGGCCAGCGAGCGCCTGCCAGGCAGCCGGCTGAGCTGCCAGCTGATCCTCACCGAGGCCCTCGATGGCCTGACCGTCCGCGTACCGGAGAGCCAGTCATGAGCGGCGCCGCGGCGCCAGCCTCGCGCCCGCTGCCGCTGGTCATCGTCGGTGCATCCTATGCCGGCACGCAGCTGGCCGACAGCCTGCGCCGCCTGGGCTATGACGCGCCCATCATCATGCTGGGCGACGAAGCCCATGCGCCGTACCAGCGCCCACCGCTTTCCAAGGGACTGCTGAACGGCAAAAGCAGTGTGGAAAGCCTGGCGCTCAAAGGGCCGGACTATTTCCGTGAACAGGATATCGAACTGCGGCTGGGCACGCGCGCCGTCGCGCTGGACCCCGGCCACCGAACGCTGACGCTGGCCGATGGCTCGCTCTTGCCTTATGGCGAGCTGGCCCTGGCCACCGGCGCCCGCTGCCGCCCGTTACCCCTTCCTGGCGCAAACCTGGCAGGCATCTATCCTCTGCGCACCCTGGACGATGCGCTCGCCCTGGATGCCGCCTTATCCCAGGCCCATCGGGCCTGCATCATCGGCGGCGGATTCATCGGCCTGGAAGCTGCCGCTGCACTGACCGGACGCGGCCTTGCCGTCACACTGGTCGAAACCCACCCGCAGCTGCTGTCGCGCAGCCTGCCCACGCCCATGGCGCGCTATCTGGAACAAAAGCAGCGCGACAACGGCGTGGATATCCGGCTCGGCCAGGGCGTTCGCCAGTTGCGCGGCGCCGGCGGCCGGGTGACAGGCGTGGAGCTCAATGACGGCACGGTACTGGCCTGCGATCTGGTTGTGCTCGGCAACGGTGTTCAACCCAATGATGAACTGGCGCGGCAAGCAGGTATCGCCTGCGACAACGGCATCCTGACCGATGCTTTCGGGCGGACGGACGCTCCGCATGTCTATGCCATCGGCGACGTCGCCAATACCCTGCAGCCGGATCGTCCCGGCCTGCCGCGCCACTTGCGCCTGGAATCCATCCAGGCCGCCAACGATGGCGCCCGCGCCGCCGCATCCGCACTGGCCGGCAACCCTGAGCCCTACACCGGCGCCCCCTGGTTCTGGAGCGACCAATTCGCGCTCAAGCTGCAGATGGCCGGCCTGGCGCTGCCCGGCGATGAAACCGTGATTCGCGGCGACAGGGAATCCGACCGTTTCAGCGTGTTCTATCTGCGTCATGGCCGTATCGCCGCCGCGCATTCCGTCAACCGTCCTGGTGAACATATGCTGAGCCGCAAGCTCATCGGCGCCGCCGTGGCGGCCACGCCTGCCCTGCTGCGCGACGAAACCTTCGACCTCAAACAGCTGCTCGCAAGCGGCTGACCCGCTCGCCCGCACAGAACAACGATTCCCCGTCCCCTTTGTCCACCAACAGCCACAACGGAGTTCCCCCATGAAAATGAGCAAGAGAACCTTGATCGGCACCGCCCTGCTGTCCTGTATCGGCGCCACCCTCGGGTTGCCGGCGCAAGCCGAAGAGCCGCTGAAGATAGGCATGATCGCCAGCTACTCCGGCCCCTATGCCGACTATGGCCGCCAGTTCGATGCCGGCGTCGAGCTGTATCTCAAGGAACACGGCGGCAAGATCGCGGGCCGCCCGGTGCAGATCATCCGCAAAGACACCGCCGGTGCCGCCCCCGACCTGGCCAAGCGCTATGCTCAGGAACTGGTGGTACGCGATAAGGTGAACCTGCTGACCGGCCTGGACTTCAGCCCCAATGCCTACGCCGTCGCGCCCATCGCCACGCAGGCCAAGGTGCCCGTCCTGGTCATGAACGCCTCGTCCTCGGCCATTACCAACAGCTCACCCTATATTGCACGCCTGTCCTTCACCGTGCAGCAGGTTTCCGATCCGATGGCGCGCTGGATGCTGGAAAACGGCGTCAAGGAAACCATGGTCGTGGTGGCGGATTACGCCTCCGGCACGGATGCCTATACCGCATTCAAGAACGCCTTCGAGGCCGGCGGCGGCAAGGTGCTGGGTGAAATCCGCACCCCCATGTCCAACCCCGACTTCTCTGCCTATGTCCAGCGCATCAAGGACGCCAAGCCCGAATCGGTCTTCTTTTTCTTCCCGTCCGGCGTCATGCCGCCCGCCTTCCTGAGGGTCTGGAAAGAACGCGGACTGAGTGAAGCCGGCATCAAGCTTTTCGCGACCGGCGAAGCGACCGACGATAGCTTTCTCGATGCGACCGGCGACATTGCGCTGGATCTGATCACCAGCCACCACTATTCCTACGCGCATCCGTCGGAGAAGAACCAGAAGTTCGTCCGCGACTTCGAAGAAAACTTCGGCACTGCCATGCGGCCCAACTACTTTGCCGCCACCGCCTATGACGCCATGGCCGCCTATGACCTGGCGCTGGCCGCAACCGGCGGCGACACCGACGGCGCCAAAGTCATGGATGCCCTGGCCGGCCTGAGTTTCGAAAGCCCGCGCGGCCCGATCCAGATCGACCCGGAAACCCGCGACATCGTACAGACGGTCTATATCCGCAAGGCTGAAAAGGTGGATGGCAAGCTCGTCAACGTCGAATTCGACGCTTATGAAAATGTGAAAGACCCTGCCAAGGCAGACGCCGCCAAGGGCAAATAAAAGGCAGGAGCATCTCGATGGCGACAGTGATTTTCGATGGAGTGGCCTACGGGATGCTCCTCTTCCTTTTGAGCGTCGGGCTGTCCGTGACCATGGGGCTGATGAATTTCGTCAATCTCGCGCACGGCGCCTTCGCCATGGCTGGCGGCTATGCCGCCAGCTTTGCAATGCAGCGCTACGGACTGGACTTCTTCAGTTCGCTCGCCCTGGCTTTCGTCGCCGCCGCCTTGTGCGGCGCCGTCCTGGAGCAATTGTTCTTCCGGCGTCTGTACCGCGCGCATCCGCTGGATCAGGTGCTGTTTTCCATCGGCCTGGTATTTGCTGCGACGGCAGGCATCACCTATCTGTTCGGGCCGTCCATGCAACCCTTCCGCATGCCGGCCGTGCTGGAAGGCCAGATCACGCTGCCGGGCCTGGATATCAGCCGCTATCGGCTGTTCCTGGTGCTGGCCGGCCTACTCATTTGGGGCGGCTTGCTTCTGCTGCTCAACAAGACCCGTTATGGCGCCATGGTACGTGCCGCCGTCGATAACCAGCGTGTCGCGGCGGGGACGGGCATCCATGTCAAGCGGCTGTTCTTCCTGACCTTTTCATTCGGATGTGGACTGGCCGGCGTAGGTGGCGCACTGAGCCTGGGCGTCATCGGGCTGGAACCCGCCTTCGCCCTGAAATACCTCGTGTACTTTCTGATCGTCGTCTGCGTTGGCGGGGCGGGCACCATCACCGGCCCCTTCGTTGCTGCATTGCTGCTGGGCATTGTGGATGTCGCTGGCAAGTACTACCTGCCCGAAGCCGGTTCGTTCCTGATCTACGTCTTCATGGTCGCACTGCTGCTGTTGCGCCCCAACGGCATCATTCCTCGCAAGGGGCTGGCATGAAAAAACTCTCTATTCCCCAAGACCGCCTGCCCTGGCTGGAAGCCCTGTTCTGGGTGGCGCTGGCCGCCTGCAGCCTGCTGCTGCCCGACCGTCTGACGCTGTTGAGCCAGATACTGATCTTCGGCCTGTTTGCGGTTTCCCTTGATATCGCTCTCGGTTATGCCGGTATTCTGACCGTCGGGCATGCCGCCTTCTTCGGCCTGGGCGCCTATGCCGCCGGCCTGCTGGCCAAACATGGCTGGGCCGAACCGTTTTCCGGCTTGCTGCTGGCCTTCGCAGTCTGCGCGCTGGTCGGCTATCTGCTGAGTTATCTGGTGGTGCGGGGCTCCGACCTGGCACGCCTGATGATCACCATCGGCGTCTGCATGCTGTTTGCCGAACTGGCCAACCGCCTGAGCAGCATCACCGGCGGCACGGACGGCCTGCAGGGTATCGAAATGTGGCCGGTACTGGGCTATTTCGACTTCGACCTGTGGGGCAAGACCGCCTTCTTCTATAGTTACGCCGTGGTACTGGTGGTATTCCTGCTGGCTCGGCGCATCGTCCGCTCGCCCTTCGGCCTGGCGCTACGCGGCATTCATGACAATCGCAAACGCATGCGCGCCATCGGCTCGCCGGTAGATCAGCGCCTGCGCATGGCCTATTGTTTTTCCGCAGCCATTGCCGGCGTTGCCGGCGCCTTGCTGGCCCAGACCACCCAATTCGTCGGTATCGAATCCATCGGTTTCAACCGCTCGGCAGAAATCCTCATCATTCTGGTGTTGGGCGGCACCGGCAGGCTCTACGGCGGCCTGATAGGCGCCATTATCTACATGGTGCTGCATGACGCCTTCGCCAAACTGAATCCGGAATTCTGGATGTTCTGGATTGGCATCTTCCTGATGGCGATGGTCATGATGGGCCGCGGCGGCATCCTGGGCCTGCTCTCACGCCTGTTCACTCTGGGGAAAGCACGATGAAACCGCAAGGCAGCGCCCTGCCCCTGCAAACCCGCGGCCTGGGCATACGCTTCGGCGCTTTTGCCGCCGTCACCGACGTCAACCTGTTGCTGGAGCCAGGTTCGCGCCAGGCCCTGATCGGGCCCAATGGCGCCGGCAAAACCACGCTGATCAATCTGCTGACCGGCGTCCTGCGGCCCAGCAGCGGCAACATCATGCTGGGCAAGCAAGACATCACCCAGCACTCCTGCGACCAGCGCGCACGCGTCGGCCTGGTGCGCACCTTCCAGATCAATACGCTCTTCCCTAGCCTGACCCCGCTGGATTCCATCGTGTTGGCCATCTGCGAACGCGAAGGGCTGGGCGCGAACTGGTGGCGCAACCTGCGGCGCATGCCCGGCGTCCACGACGAAGCGCATGAACTGCTGGGGCGCCTGCGGCTCGACAGCGTCGCCACCACGCCTGTCACCGAACTTGCCTACGGCAAGCAGCGCCTGCTGGAAATCGCGCTGGCGATGGCCGCCAGGCCACATATCCTGCTGCTGGACGAGCCGGCGGCGGGCATACCGGAAGATGAAAGCGGCGAGCTGTTCGAGGTCATCGCCGCCCTGCCCGACGACATCAGCATTCTGTTCATCGAACACGATATGAATCTGGTCTTTCGCTTTTCCAAACGTATCTCCGTCCTGGTTGCCGGCAGCATTCTGGCCGAAGGCAGCCCGACGGAGATCATGACCGACCCGCGCGTGCGGGAAGTCTATCTCGGTACCACCGGAGTTCCCCATGCCGGCTGATGCACTGGTTTTCGATGCCGTGACGGCCGGCTATGGCAATGCCGTCATCCTGGACCGTTTAAGCCTGGCCCTGCCTGCCGGCCAGAGTCTGGCCATCCTCGGGCGCAACGGTGTCGGCAAGACAACACTGCTGGAAACTCTGATGGGCAATACGCGTGTCATGGGCGGTGCGATCCGCTGGCATGGAACCGACATCACCCAGGCTGCGCCGCACCGGCGGGTACGCGCCGGCCTGGGCTGGGTGCCCCAGGAACGCGAGGTCTTTCCATCCCTGACCGTCGAAGAGAATCTGAGCACCGTCGCCCGCCCCGGCCCCTGGAACCTGGCGCGCGTCTATGGGTTGTTTCCGCGCCTGCAGGAACGCCGCGGCAACTATGGCAACCAGCTATCCGGCGGCGAACAGCAAATGCTGGCCATCGGCCGGGCGCTGATGACCAACCCGCGCATGCTGCTGCTGGACGAACCCATGGAAGGCCTGGCGCCCATCATCGTGGAAGAACTGGCGCGCGCCATCATGCAGCTATGCGAAGAGGACGGCCTGCCCTCCATCATCGTAGAGCAACACCCGGTGCTGGCCTTGTCCATGACGCACCAGGCGATCGTGCTGGAACGCGGCGCCGTCTGCCACGCCGGCGCCAGCCGCGAACTGGCCGCTGATACCGCCTTGCTGCAGCGCCTGCTGGGCGTCGGCATGTCCGGCACGGCGCCGCCCGCCTCCCAGCCATCCCCTACCGGAAACCCGGCATGAAACCCGTCGCGATTTTTCAACATACCGAAGTCGGTGCGCCAGGCAGCGTGCCCGCCATCCTGAACGCCCTGGGCATTCCCTACCGCCTGATCCCGATCGTCGATGGCGCCCCGGTGCCTGCCCGTGCCGATGCCTTTTCCGGCCTGATCTTCATGGGCGGCTATATGAGCGTGCATGATCCGCTGCCCTGGCTGGCACAGGAAATGTCCTTGATCCGCCAGGCGGCCGACAGTCGGATTCCGCTCTCGGGCCACTGCCTGGGCAGCCAGATCATGGCCGTCGCACTCGGCGGGGAAGTCAGCCGCAATCCACGGCCGGAAATCGGCTGGCAGCCCATTACCGTAACCGGCGCGCCGGCCGCAGCAGACTGGCTGTCCCGTCCTGCCGGACACGAACTGCTGACCTTCCAATGGCACGGCGATACCTTCCATCGCCTGCCTGAAGGTGCCGAATTGATTGCCACCAGCGCCCATTGCCTGCATCAGGGCTTTGTCCTCGACGGCATCCATATCGCCATGCAATCCCACCTGGAAATGACGCCGGCGCTGGTGCGCCTTTCCGTGGCGCGCAACGGCCAGCAACTGGATCGGGAACTGGCTGCCGGAAACCCCGCCGTCACATCCAGGGCCGACACCCTGGCGGCGCTGGACGCTAAAACGGCCGCGCTGCATGACACGCTGGCCCCCCTGTACGCTCACTGGGCCCGCAACCTGCAGCCATGAACCGCGCCGGCCGCACTGGCCGGCCAGCCATTCGCCAGACGCTATGCCGTGATCACCCTCCTGCGTAGCGGCCCTTGGACAAACCCTGTCAAGGTTCCGCTCCTGCCCCCTGCGGCGGCATCACAATCCGCTATGATGCTAAAGCAAGCGATGCCACTCTCCTGGGGGAGCCTCCATGTTCAACAACGATACGCAGACCAGCGCTACACCTGATCAGGTCATCACCTTCTGGCGCGAAGCCGGGCCTGCCCTATGGTTCGCCAAGAATGCCGACTTCGATCTGCGCTTTCGCCAGGCCTTCATCACCGATCACTTGGCTGCAGCACGGCGTGAACGCGATGCCTGGATGGATACGGCGGAAGGCGCCCTGGCCCTGATCCTGCTGCTGGATCAGTTCCCGCGCAATGCCTTCCGTGGCACGGCCCATATGTTCGCCACCGACCCGCTGGCGCTGTTCTACACGGAACAGGCCCTGGCCTTCGGCCATGATCTGGCCATCGAACCGCCGCTGCGCCCTTTCATGTACCTGCCGCTGGAACATGCGGAAGACCTGGAAGCGCAAATCCGTTGCGTGGCGCTCTGTCGGCCGCTAGGCGGAGAAACCCTGCGCTACGCGGAAATCCATCACGAGATCATCAGCCGCTTCGGCCGCTTCCCCCACCGCAATGATGTGCTGGGGCGCGTCACGACCACAGAAGAAGATGCCTTTCTGCGCGCCGGCGGTTTCAGTGGCTAGCAAGAGGCTGCACCAACGAAAGACATTGTTCCAACGAGCGACTGCCTGGCGCTGCAAACCGAAGCACTCCCGGCCATCCGAAACCTGGCGTAGCGGGTTTACCCAGCCGTTTCAATGTTAATGTTGCATTGCAATATTTTCTGCGATGTAATCGCAGGAGAGGTACGCATGTCCCGCTGCGCCGTAAGCTGACCGGCGCCGTCCTGATCAATACGGAGTACGCCATGCCCACCAGCCAACAAGCCAGCGTCAACACGCAGGCGCCTTCCAACGCGGCCCCTCAGGCCCCGGGCGCCCCCCTGACCTCCCTGTTCTCCCTGACGCCCTGGTCTGCCGCCATGGCCTATGCCGTCGATGCCTGGCAGCGCAGCGTGCTGTATGCCGATGTCATGCGCCAGCGTGGCAACCAGTACCAGGAGCACCTGGCGCAACAAGAACCCAATGTGCTCAGCATGCAGTCGGAAATCATCGCTCGCGGCAATACCTTGCCGCGCCCGGTGAACTACATGCTGTCACGCATCATCCCGCCCGAAGGCGTGATCATCGACCCGCGCAAGCGTCCCTTCGTCGTCGTCGATCCCCGCGCCGGCCATGGCCCCGGCATCGGCGGCTTCAAGCCGGAAAGCGAGCTGGGCGTTGCTATCCGGGCAGGCCACCCCTGCTACTTCGTCGGCTTCCTGCCCGACCCGGAGCCCGGCCAGACCGTCGAAGACGTCATGCGCGCCGAGGCTTCCTTCCTGGAAACCGTCATTGCGCTGCACCCGGAAGCCGAAGGCAAGCCGGTCGTCATCGGCAATTGCCAGGCCGGCTGGCAGGTCATGATGACCGCAGCCATGCGCCCCGAACTGTTCGGCCCCATCATTCTGGCTGGCGCGCCGCTGTCCTATTGGGCGGGCTGGCGCGGCATGAACCCGATGCGCTATCTGGGCGGCCTGCTGGGCGGCTCCTGGATGACCGCCTTGACCAGCGACATGGGCCACGGCAAGTTCGACGGTGCCTGGCTGGTGCGCAACTTTGAGTTCCTCAATCCGGCCAATACGCTGTGGGACAAGCAATACCACCTGTACGCCAATGTTGACACCGAAACCGAGCGCTACCTCGGATTTGAAAAATGGTGGGGCGGCCACGTCTATCTGAATGGCGATGAAATCCAGTACATCGTCGATAACCTGTTCATTGGCAACCGGCTGTCCACTGCGGAGCTCGTCACCACCGACGGTATCCGCCTGGACCTGCGCAATATCCAATCGCCCATCATCGTCTTCTGCTCGCGCGGCGATAACATCACGCCCCCGCCGCAGGCACTGGGCTGGCTCACCGATGTTTACCAGAACGACGAGGAAATCCGTGCCCACGGCCAGACCATCGTCTATGCCGTGCATGAAAGCATCGGCCACCTGGGCATCTTCGTGTCGGGCAGCGTGGCACGCAAGGAACACCAGGAATTCACCAGCAATATCGACCTGATCGACGTGCTGCCCACGGGCATCTACGAAGCCATCATCCGCGACAAGAAAAGCGATACGCCCAACGCCGACCTGACCGATGGCCCGTATATCGCCAGCTTTGAACGCCGCAAGCTGGATCAGGTACGCAAGATCATCGAACCTATCCAGGAAGATGACCGCCGCTTCGCCACCGTCGCGCGCCTGTCGGAAGTCAACCTGGGCCTGTACCGGCGCTTCCTGCAACCCTGGGTGCAACTCTGGGCCACCCCCACCGTCGCGGAAACCCTGCGCGTGCTGCATCCGCTGCGCCTGCAATACGAAGCGTTCAGTGACACCAATCCGCTGGCGGAAAGTACGGCGAAGCTTGCCGAGAAAGTACGTGAAGAACGCGTGCCGGTGGCCGCCGACAATATTTTCCGGGTCTGGCAGGAAATCCTGTCGCGCAGCATTTCGTCCGGCCTGGATATCTGGCGCGTCACGCGCGACGACATCGTCGAGCAGCTGTTCATGACGATCTATGGTTCGCCGCTGGCCCAGACCCTGGCCGGGCTGGGCGCGCACCCCGAAACGCCCGCGCGCAAGCACCCTGGCGTTTCGCCGGAACACCGCGACTTCGTCAAGAACACGCTGGCCAGCCTGCGAGCCCAGGTCAGCCGTGGCGGCCTGCGCGAAGCCTGCATCCGCATGCTGGTGTATGTCGGCCATGGCGAAGGCGCCATCGACGAGCGCAACTTCAACCTGATCCGCCGTCTGCGTGTCGATCACGACAAGAGCATGACGCTGGAGCGCTTCAAGGAAATGGTGCGGGAACAGGCGCTGATGATGATGCTCGATATGCAGGGCGCCATCCAAAGCATGCCCATCCTGCTGTCGCAAGCCTCGGAAACCAGCATCCGGCAAGCGCTGGAGCAGATGATCCGGGTCGTGACGGCCGCAGGCGACAAACTGGGCGATACCAGCCAGGCACGGCTGGAAGAAATGCGCGCCATTTTCGAATCGGCCGCCGACCGCGCGGCACGTTTTCCCATTCTGGGCGCAAACCCCCAGGCTACCGGTGCCGGCTCGCAGAGCCGTGTCGCGCAAGCCACGGAAACGCAACCCATCCCCGGCCTGGAACCCGCCCCCTGGGCGACCGCCAAGGGCAGTGGCAAACCGGTGCCGCAGCCCGACCCCAAGCCTGAGCTGGGTGCCGTGCTGCATGATGCCGCGCCCAGCGTGACGGCGGCAGACGCCGCGGCAGACGCCACCCCGGCGCCGGCCGCACCGGCCACCGCTGCCAGTAGCGCAAGCGCCACCAGCGCCGCCGCCCCGCGCAAGGCCGCTGCCAAGCGTGCGGCCGAAACCGCCGCGCCAGCCGCTGCCGATCCGGTGGCGACAGCCGCCGCGCCTGCCGCCGCCGTGGCGGCTGCCCCTGTCGCCCCGGCTGCCCCGGCTGCGCCCGCAACGACGACCGCACCCGCCACCAAGGCTGCACCGGCCAAACGGACGCCCCGCACCGCGACCGCCCAACGGCGCGGCCCGCGCGGCAAGTAAGCAAATGGCAGCCATCAGGCTGCCGGCTTCCGGCCGGAATATGGCCTAAGGCCTTCTCACAGCGCCGCTTCGATATGAAGCGGCGCTGTTTTTTCATGGGCCCGGCGGATGCTCTGCGCCCTCCAAGCTGCGCCTAAGCCGCGCGCCGCGACATCCAATCCAGCACCAGATCCATCGTTCTGGAAACATGCTCGACTGCCGCGTCCCTGGCCGCGCCAGGGTTGCGTGCACGCAGCGCCGCAATAATGTCTTCGTGCTGCTGGATGTTCTCTTCCATCAAGCGCGACGGCATCTTCGAAGCCAGATTCAGGGTGCTGGTGACGATACCGCTTTGCAGTTCCTTGATCAGCTCATGCAGGCGCTCATTGTGGCTGGCGACCGTGATCACATCATGGAAGCTGCGGTTATGACGCAGCCATTCCGATCCCGCTTCGCCACGCACCCGCGAGCGCAGCGCATCGGCATAGTCGCGCTGATGCTGCGCCAATCGCGCCAAATCCTCGTCTTCGATCCAATCGACGGCCAGTTTTGCCGCCAGCCCCTCCAATTCCGCGCGGATCTGGAAGGCTTCACGAATCGCTTGCGGCGACGGTACCGCCACAAAGGCGCGGCCGCTGGCCGTCAGTGAAATGGCGCGGCGGGCCTCCAGAAAACGCAAGGCTTCGCGGATGGGTGTACGGCTGATCTTGAACTCATCGGCCAGTTCGTACTGGCTCAAGGGATCTCCAGGCAGATACTGCCCGGTTTGAATCCGCCGGAAAATTTCATCGGCGATCTCTGCCGAAGATCTCATGTCTTCCTCCAAACAGGCAGCGCCCGACGCACGACCACAGTCCCTGCGTGGCGCATCTCTGCATTCATTCCTCAAGCCCGCCATCTTACAGGATCCCATAAACAAGTATCGGGACACTGAAAATCCTGCCCCCGCTGCTGCCAGAACATCTCCCTCGCGTCCGTCCTCAAGCTCATATCGCCCCGGCAAGGCCTTCGGAGCGCTTAGGGGTTTTCTCTGATGATGTGCTGCCGCCCTTCCAAATGGGATACTATTTCTACAAATGGGATCCCGTTTAAATAAAAAAGGATCCCGCATTTCAAAAGGAGAGCAAGCATGTTCGGAACCGATGCAGTCACTGGCAAACCCATTCTTCACAAAGACGGTCGCGGCGGCCCGCTGACCGAAGATCATCAATGCATGCAGGCCATGCATGAGGACGATATCGAATGGAAAAACCTGCGCTATGAGGGGCAGCATTCCAAGATGATGTTCCACCCCACGGCCGACGATCCCAGCATCCCCAACGCCGGCATCGTGATGTACGAAAAGGGATCGACCCACCCTTTGCATAACCACTACTTTGCGCAGGTCTGGTACGTGCTGGAAGGCAAGTTCCTGATCGAAGGCAAGGTCTATGGCAAGGGTTCCATGATGTTCCATCCCGATCCGCACTTCGAATATGCGCTGGAAACGCTGGAAGACGGCAAGATTCTCTATGTCCAGTATGTCGGCCCCCATACGAAACAGGGGGCCATCTACGAGGGCCGCTTCAATATGGACAAGCGCAGGAACCTGGAAGACGAAACGACGGCAATCTGAATGCCGCATGGTTCGAGCCGGCCGCCCCGCAGCCGGCTCGCACGCCAAGGAGACAATATGCAATCCACCAAACAAGCCGCTGCAATGGCCCGGCCACAGAAACGCCAACATGTCGTTGCCGGCCTGTCCAGCATGATAGGCACCACTATCGAGTGGTACGACTTTTTCATTTACGGCATCGCCGCCGCACTGGTATTCAACAAGATATTCTTTCCTGCCATCGACCCTGTCACGGGGACGCTGGCCGCTTTCGGCACCTATGCCGTCGGATTCATCGCCCGGCCGCTGGGCGGCATTGTGTTCGGTCACTTCGGCGACCGGGTCGGCCGCAAATCCATGCTCATGATCAGCCTGATGCTCATGGGCGTTCCCACCGTGCTCATCGGCCTGACGCCCAGCTACGAAATCATTGGCTACTGGGGCGCATTGATCCTGGTCTTGCTGCGGTTCTGCCAAGGCCTGGCGGTGGGCGGAGAATGGGGTGGCGCTGTCCTGATGGCCGTCGAACATGCGCCCAGCAAGAAGAAAGGATTCTTTGGCAGCCTGCCCCAGGTTGGTGTCGCGCCCGGCCTGATCCTTTCCTCACTGGCCATGGGTGCCGTGGCGCAGCTGCCTGAAGATCAGATGCTGAGCTGGGGCTGGAGAATTCCCTTTCTTGCCAGCTTCCTGCTGCTGGGGGTGGGCTGGTTCATACGGGCAAAAGTCGCGGAATCTCCGGAATTCGCCGCCGTGCGTGAGCAGCACCGTGCAGCGCCCAAGCCCATGCCTTTACGCATCGTCCTCGCTCAGCACAAATTGCCCACCATGGTCGCCATGCTGGCCTGTATCGCGGAAAAGACCTGGTTCTACACCATCGCGACTTTTTCACTGACCTATGCCGTCAGCGCGCTCGATCTGCCCAGGCAAGTCATTCTCGATGCCGTACTGTGGGGAGCAGTCGCCACGCTGTTCACCATTCCCCTGTTCGGCATCCTCGGGGACTACCTCAACAAACAGGCCATCTTCATTGCCGGCGCAGCTGGAATCGCCTTGTTCAGCGGGCCATTTTTCTCAATGCTGGGCGAAAGGACGGACGGGCATATCAACCTGGCGATGATCATCGGCTTCGGTCTGGTGTACGCCGCCATGTATGCGCAGGAAGCCAGCCTGTTTTCCAGCATGTTCCCGCCTGAAATCCGGTACACGGGCATTTCGCTGGCCGTGCAGATCGGCGGCGCCATCGGTGGCGGCACTGCGCCGCTGGTGGCCACCTATCTGCTGAAGAGCGGCAATGGCGACCCCAGGCTGATCGTGATCTATATGGCGTCGCTGGGCATCATCGCCATGGTGTGCGGGCTGTTCATGAAGCCCTATGCGGAGCCCGCCCCCGCCCCGCAGGCAGCCAGCCCGTCGGCAGGCTGACAACATGGTACTGCGTGGCGGCCTGCCGCGGCGCCGGGATGAGCCGGGCCGCAGGCAGGCCGCCACGTATTGCCAGATCAGGCGCTGGCGCGTTGCTGCAGGATATCCACGGCCGGCAATACCTTGCCTTCCAGGAACTCCAGGAAAGCGCCGCCGCCGGTGGAGATGTAGCTGACATCGTCGGCAATGCCGAACTTCGCAATAGCAGCCAGCGTATCGCCGCCACCAGCAATGGAGAAAGCCGGCGAGGCCGCAATGGCGCGGGCGATGACTTCCGTTCCCTTGGCAAAGGCATCGAATTCGAACACGCCGACCGGGCCGTTCCAGACGATGGTGCCAGCCTGCTTCAGGATGCCGGCCAGTTGCTCGGCGGATTGCGGCCCGATATCCAGGATCAGGTCGTCTGCGGCGACATCATCAACGGATTTCACCGTGGCTGCGGCATCGGCGCCAAAGCTCTTGGCGCACACCACATCCACGGGGATAGGCACTGCGGCACCGCGCTGCTGCATGCGTTCGATGACAGACTTGGCCTGGCCAATCTGCTCGGGTTCCGCCAGCGACTTGCCGATGGGCTTGCCCATGGCCAGCAGGAAGGTGTTGGCGATACCGCCCCCCACCACCAGCTGATCTACCTTGTCAGCCAGGGCTTCCAGGATGGACAGCTTGGTCGAAACCTTGGAACCAGCCACGATGGCCACCAGCGGACGCGCAGGCGCCTGCAGGGCACGGCCCAGGGCTTCCAGTTCGGCGGCCAGCAACGGGCCGGCAGCGGCCACGGGCGCGTAGCGGGCAATGCCGTGGGTGGTGGCTTCGGCGCGGTGCGCGGTGCCGAAGGCATCATTGACGTACACATCGCACAGCGCAGCCATCTTGCGCGACAAGGTCTCGTCGTTTTTCTTCTCGCCTGGGTTCACCCGGCAGTTTTCCAGCAGCACAACGCGGCCGGGCAGCACTTCGACGCCATCCACCCAGTCACGCACCAGCGGCACTTCCACGCCCAACAGTTGCGACAGGCGGCGCGCCACCGGCGCCAGGCTGTCTTCCGGATTCAGTTCGCCTTCCTTGGGACGGCCCAGATGCGACGTCACCATGACAGCGGCGCCGGCATCCAGCGCCAGGCGGATACCGGGCACGGACGCGCGCACGCGGGTGTCTTCGCTGATGTTGCCTTCGTCATCGAAAGGCACGTTCAGGTCGGCACGGATGAACACGCGCTTACCGGCCAGTTGGCCGCTGGCCGCCAGCTTTTCCAGCGTGAGCACGGCGGGCGTGGAGGGAGTCTTGGACATGGATGGCTCCGGATGCAATGGGAAGACATGAAAAAGCCCGCTGCCCCCGCACCCCGCCTGGGGGTTGCGCAAGACAGCGGGCGTAGCGGCGCGCAGGCTCAGGCCGACAAGCGCCCGTGGTTTGCTTTAGGCTGCGTTCATCAGCGCAACGGTGGTGTCCAGCATGCGGTTGCTGAAGCCCCACTCGTTGTCGTACCAGGACGACACCTTCACCAGACGGCCGTTGACCTTGGTCAGCGTGGCGTCGAAGGTGCTGGAAGCCGGGTTGTGGTTGAAGTCGATGGAAACCAGCGGCTCGGTGTTGTAGCCCAGGATGCCCTTGAGCGCGCCTTCCGAAGCTTCCTTCAGGATGGCGTTGACTTCTTCGACCGTGGTGTCGCGCTCGGCGATGAAGGACAGGTCAACCAGCGACACGTTGATGGTCGGCACGCGGATGGCGTAGCCGTCCAGGCGGCCGTTCAGCTCGGGCAGCACCAGGCCGACAGCGGCGGCAGCGCCAGTCTTGGTCGGGATCATGCTTTGCGTGGCGGAACGAGCGCGGCGCAGGTCTTCGTGGTAAACGTCGGTCAGCACCTGGTCGTTGGTGTAGGCGTGCACGGTCGTCATCAGGCCGGTCACCAGACCCAGCTTGGCATGCAGCGGCTGAACCATGGGCGCCAGGCAGTTGGTGGTGCAGGAAGCGTTGGAGATCACCGTGTCGGTGGACTTCAGCACTTGATGGTTGACGCCGTACACGACGGTTGCGTCCACATCCTTGCCGCCAGGCGCAGAGATGATCACCTTCTTGGCGCCGCCCTTCAGGTGGGCGCTGGCCTTTTCCTTGCTGGTGAAGAAGCCGGTGCATTCCAGCACCACGTCCACGCCCAGCTCGCCCCACGGCAGTTCAGCCGGGTTGCGGTTGGCCAGTACACGGATGCGATCACCGTTGACCACCATGCTGTCGCCATCGACCGACACGGTGCCGGGGAAGCGGCCGTGGGCGGTGTCATACTGCGTCAGGTGGGCATTGGTCTTGGGATCACCCAGATCGTTGATGGCCACGATTTCGATATCGTGTTTCTTGCCACCTTCGTAGTGAGCACGCAGAATGTTGCGGCCGATACGGCCGTAGCCATTGATAGCGACGCGAATGGTCATGACAGTAATCTCCTTGATTTACAGAATGCGTTGAACAGCAGCTGCCACATTCTCGGCAGTCAGGCCGAAATGCTTGAAAAGGACACCAGCCGGCGCCGACTCACCATAGGTGTCGATGCCGACGACCGCACCACGGCGGCCGACATATTTGTACCAGAGCGCCGTGCTGCCGGCTTCCACTGCCACGGCGGGCAGGTCGGCAGGCAGGACGGCATCGCGCCAGGCCTGATCCTGGGCATCGAAGACCTCGGTGCAGGGCATGGACACCACGCGCACCGGAATACCGGCTTCGGCCAGCTGCTTCTGCGCTTCCAGCGCCAGCGCCACTTCCGAACCGGTAGCGATGATCGCGGCACGCGCGCCTTCGGCCTCACGCAGCACATAACCGCCACGCGCCACGGCCGCGAGGGTTTCGGCGTCGCGTTCGATGAAGGGCAGGTTCTGGCGTGACAGCAGCAGTGCGCTGGGGCCGCCGGCATGGACATCCATGCCGATGCTGGCGGGACGCGTGACCGCAGCATTCCAGGCCACCACGGTTTCCACCGTGTCGGCCGGACGCCAGACATGCAGGTTGGGAATCAGGCGCAGGCTGGAGGCATGCTCGATGGACTGGTGGGTCGGGCCGTCTTCGCCCAGGCCGATGGAGTCGTGCGTGAAGACATGCACCACGCGCTGCTTCATCAGCGCCGCCATGCGGATCGCATTGCGGGAATAATCGGAGAAGGTCAGGAAGGTGCCGCCAAACGGCAGGTAGCCACCGTGCAGCGCCACGCCATTCATGATGGCGGCCATACCGAACTCGCGCACGCCGTAATTGATGTGACGGCCGCCCTGCACGCCATGCTCGCCCGCACGGACGGCGACAGCGCCCTTCCAGTCGGTGAAATTGGAACCGGTCAGGTCAGCCGACCCCCCCAGCATTTCGGGCAGCAGTTCGACCAGCGCCGTGATGGCCTGTTGCGAGGCCTTGCGCGTGGCAACCGTCTGGGCTTCCGATACGGTACGTTGCAGCAGTTCCTGCAGACGCTGTTCGATGCCTTCGGGCAGCTTGCCGGCCAGGCGGCGCTGCAATTCGGCCGCTTCGGCGGGGAATGCGGCGGCGTAAGCGTCGAACTCCGACTGCCACTGCGCCTGCTGGCTGGCGCCACGGGCACGAGCATCCCAACCGGCATAGACTTCCGCCGGAATTTCAAACGGCGCATGCTCCCAGCCGATGACTGCGCGGGTAGCGGCAATTTCATCGGCGCCCAGCGGGGCGCCGTGGACTTTCTCGGAACCGGCCAGCTTGGGCGAACCCTTGCCGATGATGGTACGGCAGGCAATCAGCGTGGGGCCCTTGCCCTCTGCGGCATTGCGACGAGCCTGCGCCAGCGCGGCATCCACGGCATCGACATCATGGCCGTCAACGGCACGGATGACATTCCAGCCATAGCTCTCGAAACGCTGGGCGGTGTCGTCGGCGAACCAGTACTCGACGTTGCCGTCGATGGAAATGCCGTTGTCGTCATACAGCGCGATCAGCTTGGACAGGCGCAGGGTGCCGGCCAGCGAGCAGACCTCGTGGGAAATCCCTTCCATCAAACAGCCATCGCCCAGGAACACGTAGGTGTTGTGGTCGATGATGGCATGGCCGGGACGGTTGAACTCGGCAGCCAGCAGCGCTTCGGCAAGCGCCAGGCCCACGGCGTTGCCCAGCCCCTGGCCCAGCGGGCCGGTGGTGGTTTCCACGCCCGGCGTAATGCCCACTTCCGGGTGACCCGGCGTGCGCGAATGCAGTTGGCGGAAGTTGCGCAGCTCTTCGATGGGCAGGTCATAGCCCGTCAGGTGCAGCAAAGCGTAGATCAGCATGGAGCCGTGGCCGTTCGACAGCACGAAGCGGTCGCGGCCGGCCCATGCGGGATCGGCCGGATTATGGCGCAGGTGGCGCAGCCACAGGGCTTGCGCAATTTCCGCCATGCCCATGGGGGCACCCGGGTGGCCGGAATTGGCCTGTTGCACGGCATCCATGGCCAACGCGCGCACGGCGGCCGAAAGGACGGACGGGGAAGCTGAAGACTCGGTCATCGACTCACTCTCATGCGGCACGACACCCCTGAAGGCGCGTGGCCAGAAGCCTAAGGAATAACCGTTGATTTTAGCATCGCCCATAGGCTGCTGCCCGCGATTGCGGCCAAGAAACCCGCCAAGTCGCTTTCCATTGCCCGCCAAGGCCCGCTGTCAGCGCGGATCCCGGCCTGCCGGAATTACCAAACCGGTACCCGGCCAGGCGCCGGCGCGGTACGCCTGGCGGCCAAATAACGCTAAGATGGCGCAGCCATTCATTTCGCTGCCGCCATGTCCGCCCCACGTTTTTTCTGCTCCGTCGAAATTCCGCCCCAGAGCCGTTTCCTGTTGCCCGACGCCCCGGCGCACCACGCCCTGCGCGTGCTGCGCCTGCGCCATGGCAGCCCTATCGTGCTGTTCGACGGCACTGGCGGCGAATATCCGGCAACGCTGGAGATCGAGGGCAAACAAGCTTATGCACTGACCGGTGCGCAACTGCCCCGCGAAGCCGAGCTGCCGGGCCGCCTGGTGCTGGTCCAAGGCTTGCCTGCGGGCGACAAAATGGACTGGGTCATCGAAAAAGCCGTCGAGACCGGCATCAGCGCCATCATGCCGGTCGCCGCCCAGCGCAGTGTGCTGCGGCTGGACGGCGACCGCCTGGAAAAACGCCTGGGGCGCTGGCGCGGCATCGTGCAATCGGCCAGCGAACAATGCGGCCGCAATCGCCTGATGGACATCGCCCGGCCACTCTCGCTGGCCCAGGCACTGGCCGCGCTGCCGCCAGGACCGGCGCTGTTTTGCCATCCGGACGCCGAGACGCCCCTGGCCACCCGCCTGCAACAGTCCGGCCTGCGCACCGGAGAATCCCTGACCCTGCTGGTGGGGCCGGAAGGCGGGTGGTCGGACGCCGAGCTGGCGCTGGCCCGCAAGCATGGCGCGCACCCGGTCAGCCTGGGCGCGCGTGTCATGCGCACGGAAACCGCCGGTATCGTCCTGGCTGCCGCCTGCAGCGCACTGCTGGGCTGGCTGGACTGAGCCACCCGACTGCGCTGCGCCTGCAGCATGGCAGCAGGCATGGCGCGATTTTCACAACTCTTCACATTCGGCACCGTTCTGCAACAGGCCGAGGCGCCCCCCTGCTGGTTACACTTGCCGCCGATCCATTCGACAGCTGCCGCCCTGCCTTTTCCGCACCGCGCAGCGCTTACCGCCAGGAGACCTCACTGTGAAATTCCGCTATCCCGCCGCCCTGATCCTTGCCACCGTCCTGACGGGTTGCGCCAATATGGATCCCAATGCCCTGATGTCTGCCGGGTCCAGCGCCTTCACTGCCGTCAGCCTGAGCGACAACGACATCATCGAACTGTCCGATGCCTCCTGCAAGCAAAGTGACGCGCAATCACAGATCGCCCCCGCCTCCAGCCCTTACACCAAGCGCCTGAATCGCGTCATGCAAGGTTTCGGGCCGATGACGCTGAATGGCCAAAGCGTGAACTACAAGGTCTATATGACCAATGATGTGAACGCCTGGGCCATGGGCAACGGTTGCATCCGCGTCTATAAAGGCCTGATGGACATGATGACCGACGACGAGCTGCGTGGCGTGATCGGCCACGAAATGGGCCACGTTGCCCTGGGCCACAGCAAGAAAGCCATGCGCACTGCCTATGCGGTCAATGCCGCCCGCACCGCTGCCGCCGGTTCCGGCAACAGCACGGTCTCCGCGCTGAGCCAATCGGAATTGGGCAACCTGACGGAAGCGCTGATCAATGCGCAGTTCTCCCAAAGCCAGGAATTCGAGGCCGACGACTACTCCTTCGAGTTGCTGGGCCAGAAGGGCATGAACCGCCTGGGCCTGGCCACGGCCTTTGAAAAGCTGGCGGAACTCGACGGCGGCCAAAGCAGCATCATGAGCTCGCACCCGTCCTCCCCCGAACGTGCCCGCCGCGTGCGCGACCGCCTGTAAGCAACACGCCATACAGGGCAAGGCCATCGCGGCGCCCGGTATGACCTCCACGCTGGGCGCAAGCAGGGGCGCCATGAGAAACGGCCTCGCATGACCATGCATGAGGCCGTTTTTTTACGCATGGAGAGGCGTTGACACGCCCTGCCGTCTGCGCAGTTCTTTGTATGTTTTTGTTTCCAGAAAGCGGTTCAGCGCCGTCCTGAAAATGCCGTATCCAGGCGGCGCAGCTGCTCGCGGTGCATCTCGCGCTGTGCCCGGGACCAGCGCGAGATTACTGTCTTCAGTTCGGCATGCAGGGCATCCGCCGTGGCCCAATCGCCCTGGCCTGCCGCCCAGACTGCATATTCCGAACGGCTTTCGAAACTGCCGTGGCGCGCCACCGTCTCCTGGAACTGCGTTCGTGCCTGCGCCACATCGCCTTGCACGGCATAGGCCCGCGCCAGCAGCAGGCTGACGGCATCGGCGCGGAACGATGCGTTCGCCTTGCGGATCGCCAGCAAATGCCGGATGCAGGTTTCCGCCTGCTGCGCAGCGAAGGCTGCCTGCGCCGCCAGCCAGCTGATTTCAAGGTCTCCCGAGAACACGCCGTTCAGGCATGCTTCGTACAGCTCCAGTGCTCGTTGCGGCTGGCCGGCTTCCAGCAAGGCCGTTGCCAGCCGGATCTGGTTTTGCGCCGTCGGCGTGTAATCGTAGGCCTGCTGCGCCGCACGCAATTCACGGCCAGGGTCCAGCGTTTTGACCGCCACTGCCGCGACCTTGCCGGCATGATGCGTCAGGCGTGACTCAGGCAAATAAATGGCCAGGAAATATATGACGCTGCCCAGCAGCGGGAAGGACAGCAAAATGAAAATCCAGAATATCTGCTGGCGCGTACGGACTGCATGCACGGCGAAGAAGATCGCAATCAGCAGATGCAGGCCCAGACCGATGTAAGGCATGACAATTCCTATGGCACGACGGAGGAAAGCGGTTTGGGCAAGGATTTTAAAGCAGGGTTCCCGATCGGCCCGGGCAGGACCGGGCCGCATTGCGTAACAAAAACCCTAGCGGTCCCTGCCGTTCCTCCGTGCCTGGCGCCGGCCGGCGACCAGGACAAGCGCGTTTCAGGAACAGCCCGCCCGGCCCCAGGCCACCGCGACCGGAAACCCGTGGCAACGCGCGCGCCAGACCGCAAACAGTGTCGCGGCCAGCAAAGCCAGCAAGACCGGTGAGAACGCCGCCACACCCAGCTGGCTGAGCAGCATGCCGCCCACGATGCCGCCGCCAGCCGTCGCCATGTTCCAGGCCGTCACCAACATGGCTTGCGCCACATCGGCAGCCGGGCCCGCTGCCCTTGCCAGCGCCGTCTGGAACAGCGTCGCCACCCCGCCAAAGGCAAACCCCCAGACCGCTACGGCGGTGTAAACAGCGGCCGGCCCGCCCCACGACGGGCCAACGGCGCCGAGCACCAGCGCAGAGAATCCGAACAATACCGTGCTGATAATGGTCAGGCGGCGCAAATGCCGGTCGATCAGCACCCCGACGACCCAGATGCCGGGCAAGGAGGCCGTCCCGAACACCAGCAGCACCACATCGGTCTGCCCGGCCATCTCCACGGTCGCCAGGAAAGGCGCGATGTAGGTATAGAGAATGTTATGTGCCAGCACGAACGCCAGGGTCGCGCCAAGCACCGTCCGGACGCCAGGCATGGTGAATACCTGCGCCAGCGGCAGGCGCGCGCCTGCCGCCTGCCCCGGAAAATCCGGCAGCCGGCTGCGCACCCAGCCCATCAGTACCAGCGCCGCCACGCTCATGATCCCGAAACTCATCCGCCATCCGAACTGCTGGCCCAGGAACGTGCCCGCCGGAATGCCTATGGAAAGCGCCACGGGCGTGCCCACCATGGCAATGGCAATGGCCCGGCCCTTCATGTGGTCAGGTACCATGCGCGCGGCGTAGCCTGCCACCAGCGCCCAGAGCAACCCTGCCGCCACACCGGCCAGAAAGCGCGCCGCCATGGTCAGGCCGTAGCTGGTCGAGAATGCCGTTATCGTGTTGGCAACAAAAAAGCCTGCCATGGCCGCCAGCAACAAAGGCCGGCGCCGCATGCCCTGGGTCATGGCCATCAATGGCATGGCGGCCAGCAGGGAACCGATGGCGTAAATCGTGACGGTCTGCCCGACCCAGGCTTCGGAAACCGCCAGCCCCTGCGCCATCTGCGGCAACAGGCCGGCGGGCAGCGCTTCGGTCAGTACGGTAATGAACGCCCCCATGGCCAGAGCAAGCAAGGCGGCAATGGGCATGCGCTCTGCAGTAGGCGGCGCCATCATTCCTGCTCCAGCCCGCGATACACCGCATCGCGCACATCCGTCACAAAACGCCCGGACATCCCTTCATACAAGGTATTGGTGAAGGCCACCACGCTCAAGCCGCGCGCCCGATCCACAAACCATGAATGACCATAGGCGCCGCCCCAGCGCCAGGTTCCCGCTGATTCCGGCGATGCCGCCTGCACCGGGTCGCGCAACACCGAAAACCCCAGGCCGAAACCTGTTCCTGGCGCATCGGGCAAGGCCAGGCCTGGTATCTGATCCCGCCCCATTTCTTCGACCAGAAAGTCAGGCAGCACACCCGCACCGGCTTGCCGCAGGCTTTCCAGCAGACGCAGAAAATCAACGGCGCTGCCCGCCATCCCGCCCCCGCCGGATGGAAACGCCAGGGGATCAAGAATACGCGCCGGGCTGAACCGAATCCCTACCGCCCCTTCGAGATGCGCCGCAAACTCGCCTTCCGCCAGACGGTGCGGCTGCGGCTGGTCATTGACATAGGCCGTGGCGAGCCGCTCCGGCACGCTCACCAGAAAGCCGGTATCCGCCATGCCCAGCGGGCCGGTCACCAGGGCATGTACCGCGGCATCCAACCGTCCGCCCCACACGCGTTCGATCACGGCGCCCAGAACATCGGTGGCCAGGGAATAGCCCCAGGAGGTACCGGGTTCGTAATACAAGGGTACGGCAGCCAGCCGGCGCAGGTTCTCCGCCAGGCTGATGCCTGACGCGTCCATGCCGTCCGACACACCTGCCCGCGCGTACGGCCCTTGGGCATCGGTTTCGAAAAAGCGATAGCCCAAACCCGCCGTATGGCTCAGCAATTGCCTGGGCGTGAGGCGCGCAGGCCGGCCATCGGGCAGGCGTGGCTGGAACTCTGGCAGCCACTGCGCGATGTCCTCGTCCAGCGCCAGTTTGCCCTGGGCCGCCAGAACCAGCGCCGCGACAGAAACGATGGGCTTGCTGACCGATGCCAGGCGGAACACCGTATCGACCGCCATGGGCAGCCCGGCCTCGCGGTCGCGCCAGCCGCTGGCTTGCTGGTGAACCACTTCGCCGGCCTGTGCGACCAGCACGACGGCACCGACCAGCCTCTGCTCATCCAGGGCCTGCTGCACCACCGCCTGAACCTGGGTGGAAAGTTGCGTACTGGCAGCGCCGGCACGCAGGGGAAGTAAGGGGAAAGTCACGGGAAATCCTTTTCTATAGGAATAGCCCCGTCACGATAGAGAACCCCAGATTAAAGAAAAAGTAGGCTACATTTCCATGTTGACAGGACAGTTATGTCCGCAATCAACAGGATAAGCATTGGACAGCCTCAATGGATTCGTCGTGTTCGTACAAGTGGCGGAAACCCGCAGCTTCGTCGCTGCCGGACGCCAGCTGGGGGTATCGGCCTCGGCCATAGGCAAGAGCGTGGCGCGGCTGGAAGAAAAACTGGGCGTGCGCTTGTTTCATCGCAGCACGCGCAGCGTGACGCTGACCGCCGAGGGCATGCTGTTTCTGGAACGCAGCCGGCGCATCCTGGCGGAAATCGAAGCCGCCGAGCAAGAGCTGTCGCAAGCCGCCAGCGCCCCGCGTGGCCGCCTGCGGGTCAGCCTGCCATCGGCCAGCTCCCTGATCCTGCCGGTCATGGGCGAATTCATGCGGCAATATCCGGATATCGAACTGGATCTGGACTTCACCGACCGGCTGGTCAACGTGATCGAAGAAGGATTTGATGCGGTTGTCAGAACCGGCGCCCCTAGCGATTCACGGCTATCGGCGCGCAAGCTGGGGAATTTCAGTGCGCTGCTGGTGGCCTCGCCGGCATACCTGGCCCGTGCAGGCGAGCCCGAACGGCCTGAAGACCTGCTGCAGCACCGCTGTCTGCATTACCGCTATCCCAACAGCGGCAAACTGGAAAAATGGCCCCTGCAGCAAGCGCCGGGAGAGCCGGAACTGCAGTTGCCCAACTCGATGATCTGCAACAACCTGGAAACGCGGCTGTGCTTCGCTTTGCAAGGATTGGGCATTGCCTATCTGCCGGACTTCGCCGTCCATGACTGCCTGGCCGACGGCCGGCTACGGCCAGTGCTGGCCGAACATATGACCTGCACAGGCGTCTTTCATGTGCTCTGGCCGGCCAGCAAACACCCCTCTCCCAAGGTACGGGCATTTGTCGATTTTCTGTGCGCCCGCGTATTTCCGAAATCGGGCGCGACAGCCAAGACCTGCGGCTGGCGGGCGACGGCCCGCTAGCTGCCGCTAGCCTCCGCCCGTCAGCCAGCCCGCGTCAACAGCGGGCCGCTACCACGCGCTTGGCGGCGTCCAGCGTCATGGCGGCCCATTCGACCGGGCTCAGGTGCGCCCGCGACTGCGTGGGCAGCTCCACACTGACGGGCAGGCCTTCGGGCAGGCTGTTCCACAGCCCCTGCACATCAATGCCGCCTTCGCCCGGCAGCAGGCGCTCGATGCGGCCTGCATGGATGTAATCTTCCAGCGTCGGGTGCTCAATGGCTGGCGCGTCGCAGATCTGCGCGTATTGCATCCACTTGCGGGGCAGCGCGCGCACATCTTCAAGCGTGGTGGCGGAACGCCCGAAATGCAGCGCATCAATCAGGATGCCGCCATTTTCCGGCTCCCCGGCCTGCTGCACCATGCGGTAGGCGTCATTGAGGTTCTTCACGGCCGTCCAGGGCATGAACTCTATATTGGGACGCAGGCCATAAGGCAAGGCAGCCTCGCAGAAGCGTGCATAGTTATCGGCGCGGCGCTGTTCGTCCTCATCGTCCACACCGACCAGAATCGCTTTACCGCCCAATTTGGCGCCGGTTTCCAGGAACGCCTGATAGGCACCGGGCTGGAAACCGGCGTTGATACGCACGATTTCCAGGTCGAACACGCCGACGCCGGTATCTTCCATGCGCGCCAGCGTTTCGCGCAGCATGGCGGCATCTTCCATCAGGTTGTAGGCCGGGCCGCCGGGCGCGGCGGGCAACAGGCGCAGGCCGGCAAAGTCATAGCCGGCCTTGGCGGCCACGCTGATCACTGCGGGCGGCGTCTGGGCCAGTACCGTCAGGTGGGCCAGGGAATAAGGGGGAAGCACGGGCGTGTTATCAGTCATGAAATTATCTCCTCCAGAATACGCAGCGCCGCTGACTGCAAGGCGACGGCCGGCACGGAGCCCTCCGCGCCAGGCCTGCCGCCCGCAATGATCCGGCTGCAAAAAGGCGCTCTGCGGCGCCTTGTCCCGGCGTACCGGATACCGCTTATTTCAGCGGCGAAATGGCCATGGGCACAAAGACCTGCGAATACATGTCCGTCGTCAGCCAGTCCGGGCCGCCCTTGGGCGGCCAGATACCTTGCTTGACCGCGTCGGCGCGAGCCTGCGAACGCGCATTCAGATCGGCATACGGCCAGACCTGGGTGAAGCGCGGCTCGCCATCGAGCGCATACATGGCCGCCAGGCAGGGCGACACTTCGGCACGCGCAGGCAAGGCGCCCTCCCAGGCGGCCAGCGTATGCGGCAGGCCACCGGTCTTGAATTTGTAGGTGCGGATTTCATACACGCCGCCATAGGCGCCGGCTTCAGGCGCGGGCAGCCAAGGGAAGCCCTTGTAGCTTTCCCATTCAAGCTTGACCATAAGCTCAGCGGCACCGAAGGGATTGGCGCTTTCCAGTCCGCGCTGGCGCTCGGCCAGCAGCGCTTCTGCCGTCTCGAAACTGCGCAGGATGGCAATCTGGTTCAGCTCGCCGATATCCGAAAACCATACGCCATGCAGCGTGCCTTGCGCACCCTCTGCATTCACATAGGCCTGAATGCCTTCTGCCGCCTTGGCTGCCGTGCCGAAACGCACGGTGATCTTTGCCAGTTCATAGAACATCATTACTCTCCTTGTCACTGCCGGCCCGGTGACGGTACGCCACCCCGCCGGCCGTATTCATTCAATCCGCGCCAGGAAAAAGCGCAGCCTCACACTGCAGCAGGCGCTTTGCCTGCCATATGATGCCCGGCGATATAGCCGAACGTCATCGCCGGCCCCAGCGTAATGCCGCCACTGGGATAACGGCCGCCCATCACGCTGCTCATATCCGCGCCACAGGCATACAGGCCGGCAATCGGCTTGCCCGCCTGATCCAACACTTGCGCATGCTCGTTGGCACGCAAACCGGCGAACGTCCCCAGGCTGCCCGGCACGAGCCGAACCGCATAGAACGGCCCCTGCTCGATGGGCGCCATACAGGGGTTGGGCGCGCATCCAGCGTCGCCTTGCACCCGGTTGTAGGGGGTATCACCCCGGCCAAAGGCCGTATCCACACCTTGCCTGGCATCGTCGTTGTAGCGCGCGGCGGACGCTTCCAGCGCCCCGGCCTCGATGCCGCACTGCCGTGCCAGGTCGGCCAGCGTGCGGCCCTGCTTCAGGTAGCCGGAACGCAGTGCCCAGCGATAAGGCATGGGCGCGGGACGCACTGCGCCCAGCCCGTAGCGCCGCAGGAAGCGGTGATCGCAGACCAGCCACGCATGCGCCGGCTGACCCGGCTGGAAATGCTGGAACAACCCTTCCATGAAGTCATAGTAGGAATCGGCTTCGTTGACAAAACGCTGCCCGGCCTGCGTCACCGCCATGACACCGGGCTTGGCCCGCTCAATCAGGTGCGGATAACTCTTGGATTCGCGCGTTTCGCCCGGCACCAGCGATACCGGCGCCCAGCCTGCCGGGCGGTACAGCCCGGCATCGACATGCGCGCCAACGGACTCGCCCAGTCGCAGGCCGTCGCCGGTATTGGCCGGCGGCGCGGCCGACCAGTGTTCCCGACCGGTCGGCGCATGGGCGAACAAGGCCTGCTTGCGTTCAACATCATGCGGAAACCCGCCACAGGCCAGCACCACGCCCCGGCGCGCGCCGATTTCAGTTTCGCGGCCATCCGCCCCGCGTACCCGAACCCCGGTCACCCGGCCGTCATCAGCGCGCAAGAGGCCCACGACCGGGGTAGCCACGCGAATGTCCACCTTGCGGTCGAAGGCCGACTTGGCCAGCCCGGCCACCAGCGCATTGCCGTTGACCAGATGCATGCCACGGCCTTGTGTCGCACGTTCCCAGAAATGGCGCAGCACGCGGCGCGTGACATGGGCAAAGGAGCGCACTGAGCGCATGGCATTCATGAAATGGCCCAGGTCGGCACCGGACGCGATCCCCATGCGCCAGGGCGCGATCAGTTCCAGCGGCTCGCGCATATCGGCCAGCCTGGCCCCCAAGGCCCGGCCATCGAAAGGTGCTGCGCACACAGAACGCCCGCCAGTCACAGCACCATCCTGCTTGCCGTGGAAGTCCGGAATGGTATTGCCGGCAATGAACTGCAAGGCCGTTTTCTGTTCGAAGAACGACACCATGGCCGGCGCATGGTGCAGAAAGGCCTCGACTCGCGGTTCGTCGTAATACTCGCCCAGCTCATTGCGCAGGTAGCGGCGCGGCCCTTCGATGTCTTCGACAATGCCGGCGCGCACTGCCAGCGGATTACGCGGCACCCACATCCAGCCGCCGGACCAGGCCGTGGTACCGCCAAACTGGTGATGCTTTTCCAGTACCAGGACACGCAAGCCCAGCTCGGCCGCCGTCACTGCCGCCGACAGGCCGCCCGCCCCCGAGCCCACCACCACCACGTCAAATTCCTGCCGCGTCACAGCCGCTCCCGCCATCGTCATCTACTCCAGCTCCACCCGGTCGCCACTGCTGGCAGCCCGGCCAACCGCCAAGGTCACCTGCAAGGTGCGCAAGCCGTCTTCGCCGCTGCATACCGGTATTTCCTGGGCGTCGATCACCGCAGCAAAATGCCGCAACTGTTCGTCATAGGGATGCCCCAAATGGGGCGCAGTCCGCGTCATCGTCAAAGGCTCATGCCAGCCGGGCTGGCCACGGTACTCCCAGAGTTCCAGCAAAGGCAGCGTCAGCGATGCCTGCGTGCCAACCAGATAATGCGAATTCACGTTCTGGCGCGGGTAATGTTCCGCTTCGCCCGCCGCCATGTCCCAACACCAGGGCGATGCCGCCGCATCCGATACCATCAGGGTCGCCAGCGCACCACTGGCAAAGGTCAGCACCACCGCAGCCGTATCCTCAACCGCATGGCCACGCACCTGATTGGCGCTGACCGCCTGCACGCTGGACACCTCGCCTAGCAGGAAACGCAGCAGGTCAATATCGTGAATCATGTTGATGAGGATGGGGCCGCCACCCGGCTCCCGCCGCCAGGCAGCCTCGAAATAGCTATCGGGCTTCATGAAGGCAGCCAGGCCATTGGCCGCCACAATTCTGCCCAGCCTGCCGGAAGCCACGATGTCGCGCGCCTGGCGCAGAATCACGTTGTGGCGGCGCTGGTGGCCGACCAGCAGGGGCAGGCCCAGGCCTTGCGCAGCGTCGCACAGCTGACGCGCTTCTGCCACGCTATCGGCGATAGGCTTTTCCACCAGGACAGCGCTGCCGCGCTCCAGGCAGGAGATACCCAGGCTCACATGCGTATGATTCGGCGTCGCGACGATCACGCCGTCTGGCCGCTGAGAGGCATACATGGCGTCGATATCCGCGTACCACGCGGCATTCACCTTGCCGGCCAGCGCCCGCCCGGCCTCGCTCGGGTCCACGACCGCTGACAAGCGCCACTGCGCGCTGCGCAATGCCGCCTCGATATGAATACGGCCAATGGCGCCCGCGCCGATCACTGCCAGGTCTTTCTTTGCCATGCTTTCTCCTTGCCTGCGCCGCCTGCTCAGCCGCCGTGCAACAACCACGGCAAGACCACAACGGCACCAACCCCAAGGCGCAAACGCCCCCTGCGTGCGCCGCATTGCTGTGGCGCCCGTTCCGCCGAACCGCTGTCCGGCCTGCTTGTTCTGTCGATTTGCATCCGGGCGCCCCCTGGCGCCCGACACCAGGCTCAGCGCAGACGCGCCGCCAGGAAATCCACCATCAGCTTGAGTTCCGAATTGAACATGTCGGCACCCACGCTGGTCTTGCAACCCCGCTCACGGGCCGCCTGAATCCAGGGCGACACCGCTGGCGAGGTGATGGGGCAGGCGGCGAAAGCCGATGAATCCAGCCGGTTCACCTGGATCGGCATGGGATCGCCGGCATTCATGCCCATGGGCGTCGCGTTGACCACGACACCGAAACCACTGGGGTCGTCCGACCCGACGCCAACCTTGTCGCCATAACGTGCCTGCAGGCGCGCGATCAGATCATCGCGGCGGCGTGTATCGGCATCATGAATGGCCAGGTAGCAGGCCCCCTGCACCAACAGCTCCAGCGCGATCGCCGTGCCGGCGCCACCTGCCCCCACCAGCAGGCAGCGCTGGCCTGCCGGGTTGCCGCCATGCGCGCGGATACCGCCGATCATGCCTTCGCCGTCGAACATATCGCCATCCCACGAATCATCATCGTTGCGGCGCAGGGTATTCACGGCCCCCAGGAAATCAGCGCGCTCGGTGACGGTGCTGCAATAGCCGCGCATGGAGAATTTGTGGGGAATGGTCACGATGATGCCATCCAGATTTCGCACGATGGCGGCGGCGCGCATGTACTCGCCCAACTGCTCAGGCTTGACGTGCACCGGCACCACGATGGCGTCGTGGCCTTGCGCCTGCAGCATGCGGGTCACGCCTGCCGGCGATTTGACCTGCGCAATGGGATCACCAATGATTGCAATGACCCGCGTCGCGCCGCTCAAGGAAAAATTCTGGCTGTTCTGGCTCATGGAAATTCTGCGTCTAGGTTATGGGCGGCGCCGGCGGCCGCCAGGCAAAGCACATGAGCGCGGCTTGTCTCCCGCCCGCACCCATGCCTGATCGTCGGAGACCGGGTTGCAGCCGCTGGCCCCGGCCGACATTGCCGGGCCTGGCAGCGGGCAATGGCCAGCCATCCTTCGCTGGAATTATATTCAACAAAAATATTTTTTGGAATCGAATTCCACAAATTACATGTCGATGGCGGAAGTTGCTGATCTGGTGCCGTTTTACAGGTGATTTGCGCTGTCGCGTCCGGATTCTGCAACGGTGCAGCATTCGCGCTTCTGGCGCAGACAAGCTACGATTAGAACTATTCATGCATTCATCCGGATATAACGGTGATGGATCCGTCCATACCGTTGGTTCTGTTGCAATAACTATTCAAACCGCACTGACTACACCTGTTCACCTATGGCCGGCCCAGCTTCCCGCACCCTTCACGTACTCGAATACCTGACCAGCCATCCGGAAGGACTGCCGCTGGCGACCATCGCCGATACCCTGCAGATTCCCCGCAGCGCTGCCCACCGCCTGCTCGCCGAGCTGTCTGATTGCGGTTATGTGCGCCAGGTGCGCGCCCACGGCGATTACGTCCTGACCACCAAGCTGGCCTCGCTGGGCATGAGTTTTCTGTCCAATACCGGCGTCCAGGATATCGCCCAGCCCATTCTCGACCGCCTGGCCGAGCTATCCGGAGAATTCGTGCGCCTGGGCGTCATCGACGGCGAAAACATCGCCTGGCTGGCACGGGCCCAAGGCGCGCGCACCGGCCTGCGCTATGACCCGGAAATGGGCATGGAGGCCCGGCTGTCCTGTTCCGCATCCGGCCACGCCTGGCTGCTGACGCTGCCCGATGAACGCGCCATCGAAATGGTGGCGCGCCAGGGCTTTGGCAAGCGCGAGGATTACGGCCCCAATGCCCCGCAGACCGTGCATGAACTGCTGGCCTGCCTGGATACCGCACGCAAGCGCGGCTTCAGCATGACGACCGACACCTTCATGGCCGGCATGGCTGCCATGGCTGCCCCGATCCGCCGCGCCAACCAGCCCGCTACCGGCACCATCAGCATCGCCGGCCCGGCCTCCCGCATGACGGCCGAGCGCATGCAGGAACTGGGCCCGGCACTGCTGGAAGCCGCCGCGGAAATGGCGGCATCCGGCGGCGTTTCCATGCTGGCCGGCAGCGCCAACCGCCAGGCCGGCCATCCCGTCCTGAACTGAGCCCGGCGTACGCCTTACACATCCTGCGTCCGGCCACCTGCAAGCCGGACGCATCGGTCACGCCTGTCCGGCGCTTGGCGGCAACGCCGCTTCGCGCATCTGGCTCAAGGCCTGCCTTCTGAATGCCGTGGGGCTGCTGCCCGTATGCTTGCGGAAGAAACGCCCGAAATAGGCCTCATCCTGAAAACCCAGCGCGGTGGCGATCTGCTTGACGCTGCCCATGGTATAGACCAGGTTGCGCTTGGCTTCATGCAGCAGCCGCGCCTGGATCACCGCCAGCGCGGACATGCCCAGGGCTTCGCGGCAAATGCGCGTCAGTTGCCCGACCGTCAGCCCCAGTTCATTGGCGTAATCCGCCAATGGCCGATGGCGCTTGAACCAGGTTTCAACCAGCGCCCGGAAACGCTCCAGATGCGCCGCCTTGCGCGGCGAAAACGATTCGGCCGCGGCGACCGGCGCCTGGGTGATGCGCGCGATCTGCACCAGCAATGCCGTCAATAACGACAGGCTGGCCGCACGCTGGCCCAACGCCGGCACACGCCACTCGCGCTGGATCGCCAGAATCAGCGGCATCAGGGCATCCGCATGCGGCGTATCGCGCGGGAAGTTCATCACCAGCGGGGTATGCAGTACCTCGCGCAGCTCCGGCATCAGTATCTGCGCCAGAGACTCCAGCGGCCCTTGCGCAGCGGTAATCACTGCGCCGTCCACCGGCGGCTTCCAGTGGAATCCATGCACGATCCGTGCGGGTGCAACAATCAGGCACGGCGCCTGCGCCTGCCAGCGCTTTTCATCCAGCAGCACCTCCCCGCCGCCGCTAGTCACCAGCAGTATCTGCACACTGCCATCATGCAAATGCGGCTGAATTTCCCAGTTGTACAGGCCGGATCGCTGGGGAATCCATTCAAAATCAAAGAGCGTGTCCCAGACCTCGGGGGCCTGGTCACCATATAGTGCGTAGTTCGGAATGGATCGCTGCAATCCCATGGGTTGACTCCCTGACATGCACGAAATATCCATTTCAGCGCCGGAATCGTCACTAGGTGATATCCCTAGACGCTGCCCAAATGCACGATTCGTCCTGTTCTTTGCAGGAATCGCAACCCCGCTGCCTGGCCACTCCCACCACAATCCGCCTCATCTACCCACGGTGCTGCGACCGCAAGCGCGCCAGCCTCGCCGGCCGATTCTGGCATGCGCCACCGTAGGTACGTCTTTTCCGTCTTTTCCTGCCAGGAGTGCCCATGGTTTCCCCCCATTTCCCTCACGCCGAAGAACACTGGCTGTTGCTGCAAGACCGCGTGGCCGTCGTCACCGGCGCAGCCAGCGGCATCGGCGCCGCCATTGCCGCCAGCCTGGCCCAGGCCGGCGCCCGCGTTGCGCTGCTGGACCGCGACGCCCCGGCCGCCCAGCGCCTGGCCGACAGCCTGAGCCTGCATGGCGCGCATGCCATGGCGGTGGCCTGCGATACCGCCAGCGAAACCGCCACCCGTGATGCGGCGCAGCATGTTCAGGCCAACCTCGGCGCCGCCGACATCCTGGTGAACAACGCCGGCCTGTTGCACTCGGCCGCGCTGGATGAGGTCAGCCTGGATGCCTGGAACCATACCCTCGCCGTCAACCTCACCGGCTACCTGCTTTGCGCACGCGCCTTCGCGCCCCAGCTGCGCAGCCGCAACGAAGGCAGCATCGTCAACATCGCCTCGATTGCGGCGCGTTTCCCCCAAACCCGCAGCGGCGCCTATAGCGCCAGCAAGGCCGGCATTCTGCTGCTGTCGCGCCAACTGGCGGCGGAGTGGGGCCAATCCGGCATCCGCAGCAATGCCATTTGCCCCGGCATGATCCGCACGCCATTGTCCGCCGCCTTCTATGCCCAGCCGGGTGTGGAAGCCGCTCGCGCCGCCATGACCGCCAGCCGCCGCGTGGGCGAACCCGAGGATATCGCCAATGCGGTGCTGTTTCTTGCCAGCCCCCGGTCCGCTTATGTCAACGGCGCGGAACTGATGGTCGATGGCGGAATGTCCTCGATGCTGATGGACATGGTGCCACGCCCCGGCTTCAACCGCGACGCCGCCACACAGGCCGCCTGAGCGCCACTGCCCCCCAATCACGAATGCGTGGCCCCTCAAGGCAGCCGTCACGCCAGGAGAATTTTCATGAATCCAGCCCAACAGGCATCCCGCATCCACTGCGACCTGCTGGTGATAGGCGCAGGCGCGGGCGGCATGTCCACGGCCATCGTTGCCAGCAAGCATGGCCTGAATGTCGTCATCGTGGAAAAAGCACCCGTTTTTGGCGGTACCACGGCTTTCTCCGGCGGCGTGCTCTGGATTCCCGGCAACCGCATTTCGCGCGATGCCGGCGTCCAGGATAGCCGCGCCGCGGCAGAAACCTATATGCGCCACGAAATCGGCCCGCATTTCGATGCGGCCGCCGTGAAGGCCTTTCTCGACAACGGCCCGGACATGGTGGATTTCTTCAGCAGGGAAACGTCGGTGCGTTTTATCCCGACGCTATATCCCGATTACCACCCCACCGCCCCCGGCGGGGTGGATGTGGGCCGCTCCATTCTTGCCGCGCCCTTCGATATCCGTGAACTGGGTCAGGACATGGCACGCCTGCGTCCGCCGCTGGAAACCATCACTTTCATGGGGATGATGTTCAACTCATCGAATGCCGACCTGAAGCATTTCTTCCGTGCCACCAAATCCCTGAGCTCCTTCAGCTATGTCGCGCGCCGGCTGGCCCGCCACATGGCCGAACTGTTGCGTTACCGGCGCGGCATCCAGGTCACCAGCGGCAACGCGCTGGCGGCGCGGCTGGCCAAAAGCGCGCTGGATCAAGGCATTCCGATTCATACCTCCACCCCCGTGCGTGAACTGCTGCGCGATGGCGAACGCATCACCGGCGCGCTCGCCGACGGGCCTGGCGGCCCCTTGCGCATCGAGGCCAGCCTGGGCGTGGTACTCGCCTGCGGCGGTTTTCCGCATGATCAGGAACGGCTCCGGCAAGCCTTTCCGCACGTTCGGCGCGGCGGCACGCATCTTTCGCCCGGACCGCAAGACAATACCGGCGACGGCGGCCGCCTGGCGGAACAGGCGGGCGGCGCCATGGACATCCGTTTCCCGGCCCCGGCGGCCTGGATGCCGGTATCGCGGGTGCCCCTGGGCAAGGGGCGCTACGGCGTGTTCCCGCACCTGCTGGATCGCTACAAACCCGGCATCATCGGCGTGACACGCGCAGGCCAACGCTTCACCAATGAATCCGAGTCCTATCACGATGTTGGCGCTGCCATGCTGGAAGCGTGCCGGGAAAACAGCGAAACCGAGATGTGGCTGGTCTGCGATAAAAACGCCATCGCCAAGTACGGCCTGGGCTATGCCAAACCGGCCCCCTTGCCGCTGGGGCCGCATCTGCGCAACGGCTACCTGGCGAGCGGCAAAACCCTGGCGGAGCTGGCGCGCAATGCCGGCATTGACGCCGCCGGCCTGGAAGCCACGGTACGGGAATACAACCAGGGCGCCATCCACGGCGAAGACCGGCAATTTGGCCGCGGCAGCACCAGCTTCAACCGCTATCTGGCCGATCCCGACCACCACCCCAACCCTTGCGTCGCCCCCATCCAGGACGGCCCCTTCTATGCCCTGCGCATTCTCATGGGGGATCTCGGCACCTTTGATGGCATCCGCACCACCGTCACCGGCGAAGTGCTCCGGCCGGACAACAGCCTCATCCCCGGCCTGTATGCCGTCGGCAACGACCGCGCCAGCATCATGGGCGGCACCTATCCCGGCGCAGGCATCACGCTGGGCCCCATCCTGACCTTCGGCTACATCACGGGCCGCCATATCGCCCAACAGGCCCAAACCCCCACACGGAGCCAGCCATGCACCGCAAACCCCTGATCGACCATCGCATCTACACCATTGCGCCGCGCAAGATGGCGGAATTCCTGGACGTCTTCGACCGCCTTGCCATGCCTGTGCTCAAACGCACGCTGGGCGAGCCCATCGGTTTTTACACCAGCCATGTCGGCCCACTGAACCAGCTCGTGCACCTCTGGGCGTATGACGACCTGACCGACTATGAACGCCGCAGTCTGGCGCGCGACAGCGACCCCGAATTCCCGGCCTACCTGCAGGCGTCCGGCCATCTCATCGTGGCCCAGGAAAACCGGCTGCTGCGCCGCGCCGAACTGCCGTCCTGCCGGACGGCGCACGGCGCCGGCTGAGTCTGTCGCCCCTCCCCCTTCCGCAACCAATACAAACCAAAAGGAGACTTTGCGGATGACAAGCATCAATATTTTCAACGGACTGGTCTATGGCGCTCTGCTGATCGTCATGTCCTCCGGCCTGGCCCTGATCTACGGGCTGAGACGGGTCGTGAACTTCGCCCATGGCTCGCTCTACATGCTGGGCGCCTATCTTGGCTACAGCATCGCCAATCAGGGCGGTTTCTGGGTTGCGCTGGTCGCCGTTCCGCTCATCATGCTGGGCCTGGGCGCACTGCTCGACCGCTATTGCTTCCGCCTGCTGCAAGACCGCAACCCGCTCACCGTCGTCCTGGTGACTTTCGGCCTGCTGCTGATTCTGGAAGACCTGGTGCAGACCATTTGGGGCCGCAGCAATCTCTCGCTGGCTGCCCCTGCACTGCTGAATACCTCGGTCAATCTGTTCGGCACGCCCGTACCGGCCTACCGCATCGCCGTGCTGGCCGTCGGCCTGGCCGTGGCGCTGGGACTGGCAGCCTGGCTACGCTTCTCACGCATCGGCCTTTATGTGCGCGCCGCCAGCACCGACCCGACCACCACCGCCATGCAGGGCGTCAACACCGACCGCCTCAGCGCGCTGGTCGTCGGCCTGGGCACGGCGCTGGCCGGGCTGGCAGGCGTCGTGGCCGCGCCCTTCCTGTCGCTCTCGCCAACGATGAACAGCGATGTCCTGATCGACTCCTTCGTGGTCGTGGTGGTCGGCGGGCTGGGCAGCCTGTCGGGCGCCTTCATTGCCGCCCTGGCGCTGGGGCAGATCCAGGCGCTGGGCGCCATCTACCTGCCCGGGCTGGCCGCCGTGCTGCCCTTCATCCTGATGATTGCCGTACTGCTCTGGAGGCCCGCCGGTTTGGCCGGGAACCGCACATGACAAGCATGACGCCCCCCCCTACCCTCAAACCCCGCTCGCTCACGCCGGCCACGCTGCTGCTGCGCACGGCAGCCGCACTGGCCGCCGGCCTGCTGGTCGCGACCCAGGCCCAGTCCGCGATGCTGCTATCGCTGCTGACGCAGGCCACCATCTTTGCCATCTTCGCGCTCGGCGTCGGCCTGCTGCTGCGCCAGAACGGCATGGTCAGCTTCGGCCATGCCGCCTTCTACGGACTGGCAGGTTACGTCGCCGCCATCCTGATGCAACAGCACGGCCTGTCGGCCGAGGCCGTCCTCTTTCTGACCCTGCTCATCATGGCGCTGTTCTCCTGCCTGATCGGGCTGGTCATCGTGCGCGTGCCCGGCATCGCCTTCGGCATGCTGACACTGGCCGTGGGACAGATGTTCTTCCAGCTGGCATCCACCTCGCGGTCGCTGACCGGCGGCGCGGACGGCATGTACCTGGACTGGCCCGCCCGCCTGTTCGGGGTTCCCATCGGCCTCATCCAGCGCCAGGATGTGCTGTTCGGCATCAGCTGGACCCTGCTGGTGCTGTGCATCGCCGGGCTGGCCGCGCTGCTTTCCACCCGCTTTGGACGCGTGACCGAAGCCATACGCGACAACGAAGAACGGGCGCGTTTCATCGGCATACGCACCCTGATGCCGCGTGTCGCCATCTTCGCGCTATCGGCGCTGGTCACCAGCCTGGCGGGCTTGCTGTCCGTGCTGAACACCGGCTTCATTTCACCGGAAAGCCTGCACTGGAGCGTCTCTGGCGCCGCGCTGATGATGGTCATCATCGGCGGTTTCCGCACGCTTTGGGGGCCGGCGCTGGGCGCCGTCGTGTTCTTCCTGGCGCGCGACCTGATCGGCGATTACGCCCAGCACTGGCTCGCCATTTTCGGCACCGCGCTCATCCTCATCATTGTGTTTTCGCCGGAGGGCATAGGCGGTGCGCTGCAACGCCTGTTCCAACGCCGCCGCCCGCAACGTACCTGAGGTCCCGCCATGCAACAGAACATTCTTGAAGTCCGCGACATCGCCGTGCACTACGGCGGCGTCAAGGCGGTGGACGGCGTGAACTTCGCTGTCACGCGCGGCGAAATACACGGCCTGATCGGCCCGAACGGCGCCGGCAAATCCACGGTCATCGACGCCATGACCGGCAGGCGCCGGCCCACGCGCGGACAAGTCCTGCTCAATGGCCAGGACGTCACTGCGCTGGGCGTCATCGAACGCCGCCAGCTCGGCCTGGCACGCTCGTTCCAGCGCACCAGCATCTTTCCCGAGATGCGCGTTTATGACCAGATCGAACTGGCTGCCTATAAGGTCGGTGCCAGGCATCCCGAAGCCAACACCGCAGAAGTGCTGCACCAGCTGGAACTGAGCCGCATGGCGCATCTCACTGCCGCAGAGCTGGGCTATGGCGAACAGCGCAGGCTGGACCTGGCGCTCGCGCTCGTCGGCCAGCCTTCCTTGCTGCTGCTGGACGAACCCATGGCGGGCCTCTCGGCCCAGGAATCCGAAGACCTGGCGCGCCACCTGCAAACACTCGCGCAGCAATGGTCGGTCTCCGTGCTGCTGGTCGAACACGATATGGACATCGTGTTCGGCATCAGCCATACCGTCACCGTGTTCGAACTTGGCCGGGTCATCGCCAGCGGCGAACCCGCAGCCGTCCGCGCGCACCCCCGCGTGCGCGAAGCCTATCTCGGGAGCGCAGCATGAGTACCGTTTTGCAAGTCAGGGATCTGCAGGCCTACTACGGTGCAGCCCATATCCTGCACGGCCTGTCCCTGGACATCCAGGCAGGCGAACGCGTCGCGCTGATTGGCCGCAACGGCGTGGGTAAAACCACACTGGTCAATGCCCTGCTGGGGCTGGCCAGCGTACGCGGCGGCAGCATGCGCATCGGTGGCAAAACCATCACCAGGCCACGCCCCTACATGGCAACCCGGCAAGGGCTGGCCGTCGTGCCGCAAGGCCGGCGCATCGTCGCCAATCTCAGCGTTGAAGAAAACCTGTTGCTGGGCGCCGCCTGCGGCCGTGCAGGCCACTGGAGCGTGCCGCGCATCTATGAGCTGTTCCCGATTCTGCACGAGCGTGCCCATACGCCAGGGACTGCGCTGTCCGGCGGGCAGCAGCAAATGCTGGCCATCGGCCGGGCGCTGATGGCCAACCCGACCCTGGTGATCCTGGATGAACCCACCGAAGGCCTGGCACCCGTGATCGTCGATCAGCTGGCAGATATTTTCAATCTGGTGGCCAATCAGGGCACTGCCTTGCTGCTCATCGAACAGAACCTCAGCCTGGTGGCGCGCGTGGCCCGCCGCTACTACGCCATGGCCAAAGGCGCCATGACCGGCACCGGGCCGATCGACGACAACAGTTTGCGCGAATTGCGCGAGCACGTAGTGGCCTGATTCCAGGCCGACAATAACCCAGGAGACAAACATGAACCCTCAACGATTCCTGCCGCGCAGCCTGCTCGGCCTGGCCCTGGCCGCCATCCTGCCCCTGGCTGGCGCCGCCGACAAAGACCCCGTGCGCATCGGCACCGTCACCTCCGTGTCCGGCGTATTCTCGCAGCAAGGCGAAGAAGTCCAGCGCGCCGTGCAATTCGCCGTGGAACAGGCCAACCGCAAAGGCGGCATCGACGGACGCACCGTGGAACTGAAAATCGCGGATGACGAAAGCACGCCGGACGCAGGCCGGCGGGCCGCAGAGAAACTGGCACGCGACGGCCACAACCTGCTCGTGGCCCCCATTGCGTCCTCCATCACCCTGGCCGTCGGCCAGGGGCTGGAACGCTGGGATGCCATGCAGGTCGTGCATCTGTCCAAGGCCGACCGCATCACCGGCGACTCATGCAAACCGCGCATGTTCCGCAGCAGCCACTCCGACAGCATGGACCTGGCGATGTTCGATGAATGGCTGAAGGAAGTGCCGGAAAAGAAATTCGCCGTTGTCGGTGCCGACTATGTATGGGGCCGGGACTCCGCCGAACACTTTGAACAATCCGCCGCCAAGCTGGGCAAGGAAGTCGCGCTCAGCGTCTTTCCGCCGGTAGGCACCAAAGACTTCGCCCCCTATATCGCGCAAATCAAGGCGCAACCGGATATCGACGGCATCTGGGTGGCGCTGGTCGGGCGCGACCTGATCGCCTTCGCCAAGCAGGCACACGAATTCGGCCTTACCGACAAACGCATCATCGGCCATGCCTACATCATGAACTTCGTCGTCAACGCCACGGGGGATGCCACCCAGGGCGTCTGGGGCAACATCGGCTACAGCCCTGACATCGACACGGCCAAAAACCACGAATTCGTCAAAGAATTCCAGGAAAAGTACGGCCGCACCCCCACTGACAACGAAGGCCAGGCCTACAACGCCGTGCAGACCATTTTCGAGGGTGTGAAGCTGGCGGGCAGCACCAAACCCGGCGATGTTTCCCAGGCCCTGCGCGGTGCCACCTACGAGACCATCTATGGCCCGGCCACCATGCGTGCCGACGATAACCAGCTGATACTGCCGACCTACATCGGCCAGGTGGAGGTCGTGGACGGCAAGCTGCGACCCGTCGTCAAACAGGCCTTCGGCCCCGGCATCGTGCCGGCACCGACCGGCGAGTGCAAAATGTAAGGCAGACTGCGGCCGGTGCCAGCTCGGCACCGGCCATGGCCATCAGACTTTCTTCACGAATTCCGATTTGAGCTGCATATTGCCGATGCCATCGAGCTTGCAGTCGATATCGTGATCCCCATCGACCAGGCGGATGTTGCGCGCCTTGGTGCCCATCTTCACCACCTGCGATGAGCCTTTGATCTTCAGATCCTTGATCACGCTCACGGTATCGCCATCCTGCAGCACATTGCCGACAGCATCCTTGACGACACGCGCCTGCTCCGCTTCCTGCGCCGGGGATGCGCCCGCCGTCCATTCATGGGCGCACTCCGGGCAGACCAGGAGGGCGCCATCGGCGTACACATATTCGGATTGGCACTGCGGACAGGGCGGCAAAGTTGTCATGATTCCATTTTCCTGTAAAAACGGGCAATTATAGGCAATCATCCCCCATCAAACAGAAAAACGCCAAACAGGCATCTGCTCAATTCAATACTGCCGCCCGCTCCTGGGTACACCACTCTTTGAGCACGGCGGCAAAACGCGCCACGCGCCGTATGTCCCGCTTCTCCCGCAGGCGGGCAGGCAGCACATTGGCCAGGCCGCGCACCGGCGCCAGCAGGCGGTTCAGGCGCAGCAAGGCGTCCTGATCCGCGCCTTGCGCGCCAGCACGCGAAAAATAACGCCGCATCAGGCGCTTGCCGGTGGGCCCGACTTCATCCGGCTCCAGGCGCCAAAGAATGTCCCCCAGCAACAGGAACAGGTCGTAGGCCGCCGCCAGGCCGTGCGACAGCGCGGCACCGAAACGCTCTTCGAAGTCGATACGGTAGAGCCGGCCATCACGCAGGGTCAGGTTGCGCAGTTGCGCCCCGCCATGCCAAAAACCCTGGCGATGAAACCCGGCCAGGTCGTCCACGGCGGCGTCATAGAGCTGGCCTGCCTTTGCCAGCGGCTGGTCACGCACGATTTCATCCAGGCTGCGCCCGACATGCTCCAGCACAATGAAACGCTCTTCATCCAGATACACCTCTGGCACGGCGCATCCGCCATGGGCCAGCGCACGCAGGCGCCCGGCCTCGAAATGGATATCCCCCTGGCGCAGGCGCGAGGGGCGCGCAAACTCACCAAAGGCCAGCAAACAGGCCAGCGCGCCGAATCCGGCACGGAACGACGCGCCAGGCTTGGCGCGCCAGGCTTTCATGACGTAATGGCGATCTGCCAGACGAAATATCTGCAGTTCAGCGGCTGCGCCGCGATAGACAGCCAACGCGGTCTGCCGCAACGCCGGTAATGGTTCAGGCATCCCGGGCCTCCACGGAAACTCCCCTACGACAGGCACCAGACCGATCGCGGCAGCGCCGCCGGCAGCCCGGAGCCCTCCGGTACACTTCCCATTCTGCTTAACGAGACGTCAAGAAAGCGTTAACACCGCCAGCAGGCCATCAGGGCCTCAGGTATAACGATGCTTGCCCCCAACCGCTTTCCGTCGCAGGCCGCCATGCGCATTCTGGTTATCGAAGACACCATTCCCATCCTGACCAATATCGTCGATTACCTGTCTGGCCTGGGCTACATCGTGGATTGCGCCGACGATGGCCAGACCGGCTACGACCGGCTGAGCCGCGATGAATTCGACCTGGTGGTGCTGGACCTGATGCTGCCCCGCATGGACGGCTACGAACTGTGCCGCCGCCTGCGCCATGAGTTGCGCAGCACCATTCCCGTCATCATGGTGACGGCCCGCGATGCGCTGGACGACCGCCTGGCCGGCTTCGACGCCGGGGCCGATGATTACCTCGTCAAGCCGTTCGCCCTGGCCGAACTGGGCGCACGCATCCGCGCGCTGTTGCAGCGCCGCCGCAGCGCCATGCCTGCCGTGCTGCGCGTCGGCGACCTCAGCCTGGATCAGGATACGCTGGCGCTGGAACGCGCCGGCACCGCCCTCAAGCTGCCGCCCGCCCCCCTGACACTGCTGCGCCTGCTGATGCTGCACAGCCCCGCCGTGGTACACCGGACCCGCCTGGAAGAAGCGCTCTGGCATGATTCCCCGCCGGACAGCGACGCGCTGCGCACCCATATCCACCATATCCGCCAGGTCATCGACAAGCCCTTCGATCACGCCCTGCTGCACACCGTGCATGGCATCGGCTACCAATTGCGTGCCCAATGAAAACACCGAAAATCCTGCGCGGGCAGCTGGCCCGCGGTCTGATCCTGCGTTTTCTTGCCCTCACTCTGGCTGTGGCCGGCATTCTGACCCTGCTGTCCGGCTGGGCCTTCAACCGCCTGGAAGCCATGTCGCACCGCATCGACATGGATCTGGCCATCGACCGCCTGCGCGACGACCTGGCCGATGGCGTGGCGCCGGGCTGGCCCAACCACTTCCTGTACGGCGCCCCCGGCAGCGCGACGTTTCCGGATGACCTGCGGCCCCTGCAGCCGGGTTTCCATATGGTCAGCCGCAATGGCCGCAACTGGCTGGTGATGGTTGAGGATATCGAGAACGAACGCTACATCCTGCTGCGCGACTACACCGACTTTCTGCAGTCGCAACGCATTTATGAAATCGCCGGGCTGCTCTGCCTGGCCGCCAGCCTGGTGCTGGCGCTGGCACTGGGCTATCTGGCGACCCGACGGGTCATACGCCCCATCGAGCGCCTGTCGCGCGATGTGCAGCGGCGCAGCGAACTGCCGCCCGGCACCCAATTGGCCACCCGCTACCCGGCCAATGAAATCGGCCAGCTTGCCACGGCCTTCGATGCCGCCTATAACGCCCTGGAGGAAGCCCTGCTGCGGGAACGCCTGTTTACCGCGGATGTCGGCCATGAGCTGCGCACCCCGCTGATGAGCGGCCTGAGCACCTGCGAACTGCTGGCGGCCGACCCGGCCTTGGACGACGCCACACGCACCCGCGTCGCCCGTATCGAAAGCGCCCTGCAGGACATGCAGCAGCGTGTGGACGTTTACCTCATGCTGGCCCGCGGGCGCCAGGATGGCGCCGCCTTCCCCCACGCCCCGCTGCATGAGCTGGCACTGGAGCAATGGCAGGCCTGGCTGCCCCAGGCCGAGCGGCGCGGCATCGAACTGCGCCTGGAAAGCGATGAAACCCCCACGGCAGGAGCACCGGGCTACGCCGTGCCGCTATTGCGCAGCCTCTTGTCCAATCTGATACGCAATGCCTTGCAATATGCCGGTAGCGGCGCCCAGGTGCGCATTGCCTATGGCAAGGACTGGCTGGCCGTCTGCGACGATGGCCCCGGCATTCCTCAGGATCGCCAGGAAGCGCTGTTTTCACCTTTTGTACGCGGCGACACCAGCGATGGCCGCCCCGAAGGCAATCTGGGCCTGGGCCTGTCCATGGTGCAACGCATCTGCCGCCACCAGGGCTGGCAGCTGCGCCCGCATTCCCGGCCGGGCCAAGGCACCCGGTTCGTGATCGAAATGCGGCCAGGCATGCGCGCCTGAATCGGGGCCGCCCTGCGCGAAAACAGGAAAAACTGCTTTTTAACCAATCACATAGCAAAAAAGCGAACACAAAAAGAAAAGGGCGGACGAAGCCCGGCAGACCGGCTCGCGTGGTAGAGGTGCACGCTCGCCGGCCCGCCCATGAAAGGCGCCGTCCGCCCTGCCCCCCGGCCGCCATTCAGGCGGCCAGGAGACGGGTTTACTGTGAGAGAGAGGGTCTAGCGGTCAGTATCTGCCTGCTCAATCCGCCTGCTTGCGCAGGAAGGCCGGAATGTCCAGGTGCTCCATACCGGCAGACTCCATCGCCCGCACCTGGGCAGTTGCCTGGCCACGCGGGTTGCGCATGACGGTCGGTACCTGCAGATCGTTGCCATAGCCGCCCATGGGCATCGCCGCACCGCCGATGAAATAATCATCGGTGCCGGTGCGCAGCGCCTCGGCAGGTTCCGGCACCAGCTGGGGGCCGCTTTGGGCCTGCTTGCCCAGCCCCGTGGCCACCACCGTCACACGCAGATCATCACCCATGGTTTCGTCATAGGCATTACCGAAGATCACGGTCGCGTCCTCGGCGGCGTAGCCGCGGATGATTTCCATGATTTCACGGGTTTCACGCATCTTCAGCGAACGGCTGGCGGTAATGTTCACCAGCACGCCACGAGCACCATGCAGATCCACACCTTCCAGCAGCGGGCAAGCAATGGCTTGCTCGGCGGCGACACGGGCGCGATCCGGGCCGCTGGCGACAGCGGTACCCATCATGGCCTGGCCCTGCTCGCCCATGATCGTTTTGACGTCCTCGAAGTCAACGTTCACGTTACCTTCGACGTTGATGATTTCGGCAATACCGGCGCAAGCATTGTGCAGCACGTCATCCGCGGCGCGGAAGCAGTCGTCCTGAGTGGCATCTTCGTCCATCAGGTCGTACAGGTTCTCGTTGAGCACCACAATCAGCGAATTGACGTGGCGCGACAGTTCGCGAATGCCTTCTTCGGCAGACTTCATACGGCGGCCGCCTTCGAAACCGAAAGGCTTGGTCACCACACCCACCGTCAGGATACCCAGTTCCTTGGCCACTTCCGCAACCACCGGCGCAGCGCCGGTACCGGTGCCACCGCCCATGCCGGCCGTGATGAACACCATGTGCGCGCCGTTGAGCGCAGCACGGATTTCTTCGCGGGCGGTTTCTGCGGCAGCGCGGCCTTGCTCGGGCTTGGCGCCGGCACCCAGGCCAGTACGGCCCAGGCGGATCTGCACCGGAGCCTGGCTCGTCACCAGCGCCTGCGCATCCGTGTTGGCGCTGATGAACTCCACGCCCTGCACATTGGAACGGATCATGTGGGCGATCGCATTGCCGCCCGCGCCCCCGACACCGACGACCTTAATCACGGTCCCGCTGGGGTTGGTATCCACAAGTTCAAAATTGATCATGACAAGACTCCCTCACAAGTCTAAAGAAAATAAGTAACTACCCTCTACAACATATGGATGGCGCGGCAACCGCACTGCGCCACGAACCTTCCGGCCATCCGCCACAACGGCGGCCGGCCCGAATCCTCAATGCATGAACCACTCGCGCATGCGCGCCAGCACCTGCTGGAAACTGCCGCGCTGCTGGGCTACCTTATGGCCGCGCAAGCGTTGCGTGCGTGCTTCGGCCAGCAGTCCCATCACGGTCGAGAAGCGCGGGTTGCGCATCACATCGGCCAGGCTGCCCTGATAATCGGGCACGGCGACGCGCACCGGCTTGAGGAACACATCCTCCGCCAGTTCCACCATGCCCGGCATCAGCGACGAACCGCCGGTCAGCACCACGCCGGACGCCAGCAAATCCTCGTAGCCGGATTCGCGCACCACGCGCTGCACCAGCGAAAACAGCTCTTCCACGCGCGGCTCGATCACGGCGCCCAGCGCCTGACGCTTGACCAGCCGCGAACCGCGATCGCCCAGACCGGGGACTTCCACGGTTTCGTCGGCCTCGGCCAGCACTTGCTTGGCCACGCCATAACGCAGCTTGATTTCTTCCGCATCCGGCGTCGGGGTGCGCAGCATGGCGGCGATATCGTTGGTGATCTGGTCACCTGCCACCGGCACCACTGCCGTGTGACGGATCGCGCCACCGGTGAAAATGGCGATGTCCGTCGTACCGCCGCCGATATCCACCAGCACCACGCCCAACTCCTTCTCATCCGGCGTCAGGCAGGCCAGGCTGGAGGCCAGCGGCTGCAGGATCAGGTCCTGCACTTCCAGGCCGCAGCGGCGCACGCACTTGATGATGTTCTGCGCCGCGCTGACCGCACCGGTGACGATATGCACACGCACTTCCAGGCGCAGACCGCTCATGCCGATCGGTTCGCGAATATCTTCCTGGCCATCGACAATGAACTCCTGCGTCAGCACATGCAGCACCTGCTGGTCGGTCGGAATATTGACGGCCTTGGCCGTTTCGATGACGCGCGCCACATCCGTCGCGGTCACTTCCTTGTCCTTGACCGCCACCATGCCGCTGGAATTGAAGCTGCGGATATGGCTGCCCGCGATGCCGGCGTAGATGTCGCGGATCTTGCAATCCGCCATCAGCTCGGCTTCCTCCAGCGCACGCTGGATGGAATTCACGGTCGTTTCGATATTCACGACCACGCCCTTGCGCATGCCGTGCGATTCGTGCTGCCCCAGGCCGAGCACTTCAAAGCCCCCTTGGGGCAGAATTTCGGCCACTACCGCCACCACTTTGCTGGTGCCGATATCCAGGGCAACGATGAGATCCTTGATGTCTCGGGTCATGGCTTCAATGTGTCTTACGAAGAGATTGATTAGGAAGTTCGGCCAGCGTCAGCGCAAACCCGTTGGGATAACGCAGATCGGCCTCTTTGACGGCACGGCCTTCAAGCCGTCGCACTACGTCAGGCCAGACCTGAACAAACTGCTGAATACGGGCTGCAAACGGCAACGCGCCCGGCAAACCGTGGGGATCGGGCGCATCCGCGCCAGGGTCACGGCCCAGGTTGAGCGTCATGCCATCGGATAGATCGACCATCCAGGCATAGCGCGGGCTCAGTTCGATACGGCGCACTTGCAGCGTCAAAGGCGCGAACCAGCGCGCCAGCTCTGCATAACGCTGCACCACCAGGCTTTCCGTGCCTTCCGGCCCCAGCAGACGCGGCAGTTCCTCGTCATCGGCCAGCTCGCCCAGATTGGCGGTGAACACTTCGCCCCAGGTATTGATCATCTGGTTTTCATTCCAGAAGGCCAAGGGCTGCTGCTCTTCGATGCTGACCTTGATGGTGCTGGGCCAGACGCGCTGCACGCTGGCGCGCCGCACCCATGGCGCCGATTCCAGCACCTGCCTGGCCTCATCCAGATCCAGCGTGAAGAAATTGCCGTGCAAACGCCCTGCAATCGCCGAACGCACGCCTTCCGGCGTCACATAGGCCAGGGGCTCCTCCTGCGATGCGGATTCCAGCTCGATGGCCGTCAGCGCAAACACCGGGCGCTGCACGAGCCACACCACCCCGGCGACCAGCAGCACGACGGCTGCCAGCACGGCCAGCGTGTTGGCGATCACATTGAGGAAACGGGCGTCATTCCACACGGATGGTTTTCCTGTTCAGCGTTTCAGACCTTGCTATGCCCATGCACCTTCAGGGACGCCCCTGCCAGGATGCGGACGCACAGCTCGGCATAATCGACTCCCTCGGCGCGAGCCGCCATGGGAACCAGAGAGTGCCCGGTCATGCCGGGCGAGGTATTGATTTCCAGCAACCAGGGGCGATCCTGGCTATCCAGCATCACATCGACACGCCCCCAGCCTTCGCAGCCCAGCACGCGGAAAGCGCGCTCGGCCAGGCCGCGGATTTCAGCCGTCAGCGCCGTGGGCAGGTCGGCCGGGCAGATGTACTGGGTCTCGTCCGAGTAATACTTGTTCTGGAAGTCGTAGTTGCCCTGGGGCGCACGGATCTCGATGATAGGCAGCGCACGCGCCTGGTCTCCGCTACCCAGCACCGCTACCGTCAGCTCGCGGCCATCGACAAACTTCTCCGCCAGCGCCTTCTCTTCATAGCGCGATGCCAGTTGCACGGCGGCCGGCAGATGCGAGGTGTATTCCACCTTGGTCACGCCCAGCGTCGAACCTTCATGCGGCGGCTTGACGAAAATCGGCAGGCCCAGTTCGGCCACCACGGCATCCAGATCGCTGTCGCCGTCGAGCACCGCATAGGGCGGCGTGGGCAGGCCTTCGTCTATCCAGATCCGCTTGGTCATGACCTTGTCCATGGCCAGTGCCGAAGCCAGCGTACCGCTGCCGGTATAGGGAATGCCCAGCAGTTCCAGCGCGCCCTGCAGCGTGCCGTCTTCGCCATAGCGGCCATGCAGCGCAATGAACACGCGATCGAAACCGGCATTGGCCAATTCCGCCAGTGAATGCTTGCCCGTATCGAACAGATGCGCATTGACGCCACGCGAGCGCAACGCGTCATAAACGCCCTGGCCGGACATCAGCGACACCTCGCGTTCTGCCGAGTGACCGCCGTACAGCACCCCGACCTTGCCGAATTCCATGTTCATGCTTGTTCTCCTATACGTGCGGGCACCCGGCTGATGGACCCCGCACCCATGACGATCACGACATCTCCGTCACGCACAAAATCACGGACGGCCTGGGGCAGATCGTCCACATCCTCCACAAAGACCGGCTCGACCCGTCCGGCCACGCGCAAGCCGCGTGCCAGCGCGCGGCCGTCGGCCGCCACCAGCGGCTCCTCGCCAGCGGCATACACTTCGGTCAGCAGCACGGCATCCGCGTCGCTCAATACTTTGACGAAATCCTCGAAACAGTCCCGCGTGCGGGTATAGCGGTGCGGCTGGAACGCCAGCACGATGCGCCGCTCCGGCCAGGCGCCCCGCGCCGCCGCCAGCGTTGCAGCCATTTCCACCGGGTGATGGCCGTAATCGTCGATCACCGTAAAGCTGCCGCCGCCCTGCGCCTGCGGCACCGCAAAATCGCCGACATGGGTAAAGCGCCGGCCCACGCCATTGAAATCCGCCAGCGCCTGCACCATCACGCTGTCGGCCACGCCCAGCTCCGTCGCCACGGCAATGGCAGCCAGCGCATTGAGGACATTGTGGCGGCCCGGCAGGTTCAGCACGACCTCCATGCGCGGCAGCACAACCCCCTTGCGATCACGCCTCAACACGTCGAAACGCATGCGCACGCCATCGGTACGCATGTTCTCCGCGCGCACCTGGGCATTTTCGTCAAAGCCATAGGTCGTGACCGGACGCGACACAAAGGGCACGATTTCACGCACATTGGCGTCATCTACGCACAGAATGGCGCTGCCGTAGAACGGCAGGCGCTGCGTGAACTCGATGAAGGCATGCTTCAGGCGCGCCAGGTCATGACCATAGGTGTCCATATGGTCAGCGTCGATATTGGTGACGATTGCCATCACCGGCATCAGGTTGAGGAACGAGGCATCCGATTCGTCGGCCTCGGCCACCAGATACTCCCCCTGCCCGAGACGCGCATTGACCCCGGCGGAATTCAGACGGCCGCCAATCACAAAGGTCGGATCCAGGCCGGCCGCTGCCAGTACGCTCGCCACCAGGCTGGTCGTCGTCGTTTTGCCGTGTGTACCGGCCACGGCAATACCACGCTTCAGGCGCATCAGTTCCGCCAGCATCACGGCGCGCGGCACGACGGGAATGCTGGCAGCACGGGCGGCCAGCACTTCGGGATTGTCTCCGGACACGGCGGTAGAAGTCACGATGGCATCGGCCTGGCCGACATTCGTCGCCTCATGGCCGATATGGATGATGGCCCCCTGGGACGCCAGCCGCTCCGTGACCGCCGAACTGCGCAGATCCGAACCGCTCACCGTATAGCCGAGATTGAGCAGCACCTCTGCGATGCCGTTCATGCCCGACCCGCCGATACCGACGAAGTGGATGTGTTGGATACGGTGTTTCATGTTTCTTGCCTTCGGGCTGCCCGCACACAGCGGGCAGCAATTTGTGCCGCCGCATCGGGCAGCGCATAGGTTCTGGCCTTCTCGCCGACTTCCAGCAATTCAGCCCTGTTTCGTTCTGCCAGCCACTTGGCCATGCCCGGCGCGCTCAAGGTGGCCTGCTGCTGCAGCCAGGCTGCACCATGGTCGCTGAGATAGCGGGCATTCATGGTCTGGTGGTCATCCACCGCGTGCGGGAAAGGCACGAATAGCGCCGCCACGCCAGCGGCTGCCACCTCTGCCACCGTCATGGCGCCTGCCCGACAGATGATGAGATCGGCCTGGCCCATGGCGCCAGCCATGTCGTCGATGAAAGCCACGCACTCGGCTTCGATGCCAGCGGCGGCATAGCCAGCCCGCAAATTCTCAATATGCGCGCTGCCCGCCTGATGCACGACCTTGGGCCGTTGCGCCGGCACCATCAGCGCCAGCGCCTGTGGAATCAAATGGTTAAGCGCCGCAGCGCCCAGGCTGCCCCCCACGACCAGCACACGCAACGGGCCTTCGCGCCCGGCGGCGCGCACATCGGGCGCCGGCAGCGCGGCAATGGCCGCTCGCACAGGATTACCGACCGCCTCGGCGCCACGGATGGCGTCCGGAAAGCCCAGCAGCACCGTGCCGGCCATACGTGCCAAGGCCTTATTGCTCATACCTGCCACGGCATTCTGCTCATGCAGCACCAAGGGAACGCGCCTCAGGGCGGCGACCACGCCGCCCGGGAAGGTCACATACCCGCCCATGCCCAGCACGACATCGGGCCGTACCTGGGAGAAAATCCGCCAGGCGCGGCGCAGCGCACCCAGCAACAGGAAAGGCAGCTTCAGCATGGCGCCCACGCCCTTGCCGCGCAAACCGGAAAAGCGCAGCGGCAACAGCTCGATGCCTTGCGGCGGCACCAGACGGCCTTCCATTTTGTCCGGATCACCCAGCCAATACACCTGCCAGCCCTGGCTGCGCAACACTTCCGCCACCGCCAGGCCGGGCATGATATGACCGCCGGTACCGCCAGCCATGACCAGAAGAACGGGAGCGCGGCTCATGTGCGCCCCCCCCGCATCAGAATGCGGTTTTCAATGTCCACGCGGATCATCAGCGCAATGGCGCAGATGTTCATCACCAGACCGGAACCGCCATAGCTCACCAAGGGCAGCGTCAAACCCTTGGTGGGCAACAGGCCCAGGCACACGCCCATATTGATGAAGGCCTGCACACCGAACCACAGCGCCACCCCCAAAGCCACCAGACCGCTGAAGGTACGGTCCATGGCGATGGCCTGCCGGCCGATTTCAAAGCCGCGCTGTATCACGATGACAAAACCTGCGATCAACAGGAATACGCCGACAAACCCCAGCTCTTCACCAATGACGGCGACGATGAAGTCGGTATGCGCTTCAGGCAGGTAATGCAGTTTTTCCACACTGGCGCCCAGCCCGACACCCAGCCATTCGCCGCGCCCGAGCGCAATCAGCGAATGTGACAGCTGATAGGCGCTGCCGTAGGCATTGTCAGGATTCCAGGGATCCAGATAGGCGAACAGGCGCGCCCGGCGCCAAGGCGCCAGCCAGATCAAGGCGAAGAACAGGGACACCATGACGGCAACCAGCGCAGAGAACAACCGGCCGTCAATACCGCCCAGGAACAGGATGCCCACGGCGATTGCCACGACCACGATGAACGCGCCCAGGTCGGGTTCCAGCAGCAACAGCATGCCCACCAGCGCAATCACCAGCGCCATGGGCACAAAGCCGCGCACGATATTCTGCATGTGCTCCTGCTTGCGCACGGTGTAATCCGCGGCAAACAAGACAATGGCGAACTTCATCAACTCCGAGGGCTGGAAATTCAGCGGCCCCAGCGGCAGCCAGCGGTAGGCACCGTTGACCTCTCGCCCGATGCCGGGAATCAGCACGGCAAGCAGCAACAGGATGCTGCCGATGAACAGCGGTATCGACATGCGCTGCCAGGCCTGCATGGTGACTGTCAGCACCAGCGCCCCGGCCACCAGGCCGATCAGCAGGAACATACCGTGGCGGATGACGAAGTAATAGCGTCCGTAACTGGCGTAGCGCGGCCCGTCCGCCAGCGCAATCGAGGCGGAATACACCATCAGCAGGCCGAACAGCAGCAAGGCGACCGACACGACCACCAGCGGCAGATCGTAACCGCGCATGCGCGTACGCCCAGGGCGCACCGCATTGACACTGCTGCTCACGCCATCGAGCACGCTCATGCGACCTCCCCGTTGTCCAGCGCCAGCTCGCGCACAGCCTCGGCAAATGCCTGGCCGCGCTGCGGATAGCCCTTGAACATATCCAGGCTGGCGCAAGCCGGCGACAGCAGCACGGCATCCCCCGTCTGCGCCTGTGCAAACGCCGTCCGTACCGCCTCATCCATGGTGTCGGCATGCAGCGCCTGAACACCCTGCTGACGCAGAGCGGCATCAATGATGGAGGCATCCTGGCCGATCAGCACCACCGCGCGCGCACGGCGCGCAACCAGCTGGGCCAGCTCGGTGAAGTCCTGCCCCTTGCCCTGCCCGCCGGCAATCAGCACAACCGGCTGCGACAGGCCGTCCAGCCCGGCCAACGTAGCACCCACGTTGGTTCCCTTGCTGTCGTTGATGAAATCCACCCCGGCAATGCTGCGCACGAAAGTCATGCGGTGCGGCTCGCCTTCATACAGGCCGGCGGCACGCAACAACGGTGCCCACGGCAAGCCCAGGCTGCGCGCCAGCAGCAATGCGGCCTGGACATTGAGGGCATTGTGCAGCCCGCGCAGACGCAGCGCATCCACCGGCATCAGGCGGCTATCGCGGCCCGGCTGGCGCGGCAGCTCGGGCACTGCGCCCTTGGCGCGGCGCCCGGCCGGCGGCGCCGGCTCATCAAAATCCGTATTCTCGCTGGCGACCAGCCAGACCATATCCTGCACCGACACCAGGCCCATGTCACCGGCCAACGAGGGTTCTCCCCGGCCGAAACTGCGTACGTCCTTGCTGTCGAGCCCGGCAACCATGCCGCACACCCAGGCATCTTCGCGGTTGACGATCTTGATGCGGGCTTGCGCGAACAGGCGCGCCTTGGCGGCTGCATAGGCCTCCATGCTGCCATGCCAGTCCAGATGATCCTGGGTCACGTTGAGCACCACGGCCGCATCGGCCTGCAGACTGCGCGTCGTTTCCAGCTGGAAGCTCGACAGTTCCAGCACCCAGGCCTGCGGCAAGGCATCTGCATCCAGCGCATCCGCCAACGCACCCAGCGCGGCCGGACTGATATTGCCTGCGGCGCGGGCGCTCAGGCCGGCGGCCTCAAGCAAATGGCGCGTCAGCGATGTCACGGTAGTTTTGCCATTGGTGCCGGTCACGGCCAGCACGCTGGGCGCATATGCGCGCTCTTCCCGCAGCGCCGCCAGGGCGCGGGCGAACAATTCGATTTCACCGACGATTTCAACCTGGCGAACCGCCGCCTGGGCCAGCAAATCGCTGACAGGTGCCTGTCCCGGCGCCAAGCCGGGGCTCAACACCAGCTGCTGCACGCCATCGAGCAAGGCCAGCGGCAAACCCTGGCCCAGGTGGTATTCCACATCCGCGCCGTCCAGCGCGGCACGCAGGGCCGCCAGGCCCGGCGGCGCTTCCCGCGTATCGGCAATACGCAGCCGACGGCCCTGGCGGGCCAGCCAGCGCGCGGCTGCCGCACCCGTCTCACCCAGTCCGAGGACCAGGATGCGGGCATCTGCCGAAGAGGAAGCTTGCAGGGTATTCATCGCAGTTTCAGGGTAGAAAGGCCAACCAGGACCAGCATGATGGTGATGATCCAGAAACGCACCACTACCTGCGTTTCCTTCCAGCCACCGACTTCAAAATGGTGGTGCAAGGGGGCCATGCGCAGCAGGCGCCGCCCCTGGCCATACTTGCGTTTGGTGTACTTGAACCAACCCACCTGCAGCACGACCGACAAGGTTTCAACGACAAACACGCCGCCCATGATGAACAGCACGATTTCCTGGCGCACCACCACGGCAATCGTGCCCAGCATGCCGCCCAGCGCCAGCGCGCCGACGTCGCCCATGAATACCTGGGCCGGATACGTGTTGAACCACAGGAAAGCCAGGCCCGCCCCGGCCAGCGCCGCGCAAAGCACCATCAGCTCGCCCGCGCCCGGGATATACGGGAACAGCAGGTACTTGGAGTAATCGACACGACCCACGACATAGGCAAATACGCCCAGCGCGGCGCCGACCATGACCGTCGGCATGATGGCCAGCCCGTCCAGGCCGTCGGTCAGGTTGACGGCATTGCTGGTGCCGACGATGACCAGCCAGGTCAGGATGACGAAACCAAACACGCCCAGCGGATAGCTCACGCTCTTGAAGAACGGCACGATCAGGTCTGCCTGATCGGGCAGCGCCATCGTGAAGCCGCTCATGACCCAGGCCTTGAACAGCGGCCAGAGTTCCACATTGGCCGGAACAGACACCGCAAAAGCCAGATATACCGCCGCCACGGCGCCGATCAGCGCCTGCCAGAAGAATTTCTGGCGCGCCGGCATGCCTTCGGGGTCACGGTGCACGACTTTGCGGTAATCATCCGCCCAGCCGATCCAGCCGTAGCCGAAGGTCACCAGCAGCACGACCCAGACAAAACGGTTGGCCCAATCGGCCCACAACAGCGTGCTCACGCCGATGCCAATCAGGATCAGCACGCCACCCATGGTAGGGGTTCCGGTCTTGACCAGATGGGTTTCCGGGCCGTAGCTGCGCACAGCCTGGCCGATTTTCATTGCCGTCAGCTTGCGGATCACGGCCGGGCCGGCCAGCAGACCGATGAACAATGCCGTGGCCGCGGCCAGCACGGCGCGCAGCGTGATGTACTCGAACACGCCGAACGCGCGGAAATGATGGTCGGACAGCCAGCGTGCCAGTTCAAGCAACATGATGCGCCGCCTCCCCGTTATCCCATTCGGCAACGCAAGCTGCCACGATTTTTTCCATGTGCATGAAACGCGATCCCTTCACCAGCACGACAGCAGGCTGCGCGGCACGCACCGCCGTCATCGCCGCCTCCGTCGAATCCACCCAGACTGCGCCAACGCCAAAAGCGGCGACGGCACGGCGCGATAACTCTCCCATGGCGACCAGTACGTCCACGCCCCGGCTGGCGGCATATGCCCCCACTTCCTCATGCATGGCCGGGCCCTGGTCACCCACTTCACCCATATCCCCCAGCACCAGCACCCTGGGGCCGGGCACGCTGCCCAGCACATCAATGGCGGCGCGCACGGAGTCGGCATTGGCGTTGTAGCTGTCGTCGATCAGCCAGACACCGGCCGCCAGGCGGCGCGCATGCATGCGGCCTGCCACCGGCGCGAACGCAGCCAGGGCATGCAGCGCCGTGGCTGCCGGTACACCGACGGCCAGCGTGCATGCCAAGGCCGCCATGGCATTGCGCAGGTTATGCACGCCAGGAACGGCAGTCGCCAGCGTCAACACCGTGCCGTCCGGCAGGCTGACCGAGGCCGACACACCGGCCGGCGTCACCTGCGGATCCGCCGCCATCAGTTCGGCTGCGCCTGACAGCGCGAAACGGGATTTTCGGCGCGTGCCGGACAGGCCATCCCACACGGCGGCATGCGCGTCGTCTGCCGGATAGACCGCCACGCCGGACGCGGGCAAGGCGGCCAGCACCGCGCCGTTTTCCTCGGCCACGGCCGCCACCGACTTCATGAATTCCTGATGCTCGCGCTGTGCATTGTTGACCAGCGCCACCGTAGGCTGGGCCATGGCCGCCAGCACGGCAATCTCACCGGGATGGTTCATGCCCAGTTCAATGACGGCAGCGCGATGCCCGGCGCGCAAGCGCAACAGCGTCATCGGCACGCCCAGCTCATTGTTCAGGTTGCCCCGCGTGGCCAGACGGGCCGCTTCGCCCACCCAGGCCGCCAGCACGGCCGCAATCATTTCCTTGGTCGTCGTCTTGCCGTTGCTGCCGGTCACGGCAATCACCGGAATATCGAAACGGCGGCGCCAGGCCGTCGCCAGGCGCGCCAGCACGGCGCGGCCATCACCCAGCACGAACTGCGGCAAGGCCACCCCGGCAACCGGATGCGCTACCAGCGCCGCTGCCGCACCCGCTGCTTCGGCCTGCGCCACGTAATCGTGGCCATCGGCGCGCTCACCGGCCAGCGCCACGAACACTTCCCCTGCAACCAACTTGCGGGCGTCGATCGCGGCATCGCGGCCTGCGCCCCACCACAGCGCCAGGCGCGCCCATTCCCTGTCGTCAAAGACATGGCGCTGGCCCTGGATTTCCTGATAGGTTTCATGGCCCTTGCCCGCCAGGAGAATGACGTCGGCGGGCGAACTGCTCCAGATCGCATGCAGAATTGCCTCGGCCCGGTCTGCCATGACCTCCACCTGACGCTCCACCGGCACGCCTGCCAGAATCTGCGCAATGATGGCGTCGGGCGCTTCGCTGCGCGGGTTGTCGCTGGTCACGATCACCCGTTCTGCTGCCAGGGCCGCCTGCGCCATCAAGGGACGCTTGCCTGGGTCGCGATCACCGCCGCAACCGAACAGGCACAGCAAACGGCCGCCACGGCGCTGCGCCAACGGCGCCAGTGCCTGCACCGTGCGCGCCAGGGCATCGGGCGTATGGGCGTAATCCACCACCACCAGCGCCTGCCGGGCGGCATCCTGCCCTGGCGCCACCACCCGTTCCAGGCGGCCCGGCACCGGCCTGAGCTGCGCCAGCTGCGTCGCAGCGGCTGTCAGATCCAGGCCCAGCGCGCGCAGCACGCCAGCCACCAGCAACATATTTTCTATATTGTGCTCACCCAGCAACTGACTGGACACTGCCGCTTGCGCCGGCTCCGGCGCGCGCTCCAGCAAGGCAAAGGCCAGGCCGTCCGCCGCTGGCGGCACGGCCATCTGCGCAGCCAGCCGCGCCGGCGCAGCGCCATCCGCCACGGAACCGGCTACGGCGTAAGTCCAGACATCCAGCCCTGCGGGCAAGCGGCCATGCGCCGCCCGGCCAGCGGCATCATCCTGATTGATGACGACGGACTGCAGGCCCGGAAAGCGGAACAAGGCTTCCTTGGCGGCGGCATAAGCCTCCATGGAGCCGTGGTAATCCAGATGGTCGCGACTGAGGTTGGTCCAGGCCGCCACGCGCAGCTGCACCTGATCCATGCGGCCCTGCTCGATACCGATGGACGACGCCTCCATGGCGACGGCCTGCGCACCCGCAGCGCGCTGCGCAGCCAGGGTGCGATGCACACTGACCACATCGGGCGTCGTCAGATTGCCCGCTTCGCTGCTGCCATCCGGCCAGCGCGTGCCCAGCGTGCCCAGGACGCCGCATGGCATCCCGGCCCCGGCCAGTGCATCCGCAATCCAGTACGCGCAGGATGTCTTGCCATTGGTTCCGGTCACTGCCACCACAGCCAGATGCTGCGAAGGCTGGCCATACCATTCATGCGCGATGCTACCCAGCAAGGCTTTCAGGCCAGGCACCCAGGCCAGGCCGGCATCTGCCTCGCCCTGGTCCACCGGCCATGGCGCGCCGGAAGGCCGGTCTGCCGTATCTGCCAGCACCCACGCACCAGCCGCACGCGCAGCCGCAATATGTTCGCGACCATCGCCGCGTACGCCCGGCACCGCCAGGAACACATCACCGGCACGCAGGCGCCGCGAATCCAGGTGCAGATCCGCCTGCGCCGAAACCTGCTGGCGCAGCCAGCCGAGAACAGAGTCTATGCCGTGCAGCACGAGATTCCTTGCCTGGGTCATAGCGCGCCCCCTGCCGCAGCCACGGCACCGTCGAGCGGCGCATCCGGCCTGACGCCCAGCAGGCGCAGGCAATGCCCCATGATGGTCGAAAACACCGGGGCCGCCACGCGGCCGCCGTAATAGGCGCCAGCACCGGGCTCGTCGATACTGACGGCGACCACCAGGCGCGGGTCGGAGGCCGGCGCAAAGCCGACGAAAGAGCTGCGGTAATGCTTCGTGCTGTACTTGCCATCGACGATCTTGCGAGCGGTACCGCTCTTGCCCGCCACGCGGTAGCCATCCACCCTGGCACGCCGCGCACCGTCTTCGCCAGCGGCCGCTTCCAGCATGCCGCGCACGGTACGCGCCACTTCCGGGGAATAGATATGGGTGCCGGTGACGGCCTCGTCACGCTGCAGCAACGACAGGGGCACGGCATCGCCATCGCGCGCGAACACCGCATAGGCACGCGCCACCTGCATCAGCGACACCGACAGGCCGTAGCCGTAGGACATGGTGGCCTTTTCAATCAGGCGCCAGCGCTCCCAGGGGCGCAGGCTGCCTGCCGCCACGCCGGGAAAACCGATTTTGGGCGCCTGGCCAAAGCCCAGTTCGGTGAACTTGCTCCACATTTCCTGGGCCGACAACTTTTCCGAAATCAGCGTCATGCCGATATTGCTGGAACGGCGCAGGATGTCGCCCGGCGTGATGACACCGTTGCGGCTCACATCGCTGATGGTGCGGCCTTGATAGACCATGCGGCCATTACCGGTATCAAAGGTGCTGTTGACGCCGATGCGTTTGAGATCCAGCGCCAGCGCAACCGTGAACGGCTTCATGATGGAGCCGGGCTCGAAAGTATCCGTGACGGCGCGGTTACGCAGCATATCGCCGCGCAAACCCGTCCGGTCATTGGGGTCGTAGGAAGGCAGATTGACCAGCGCCAGCACCTCGCCCGTGCGCACATCCAGCACCACGGCCGCCGCCCCCTTGGCCTTGTTCTCCTCCATGGCATCCTGCAAGGCCTTATAGACCGCGAACTGCAGGCGCATGTCGATGGAGAGGCGGATATCCTGTCCGTCCACCGGCGGGTGAATGTCGCGCACATCCTCGATCACCCGGCCCAGGCGGTCGCGAATCACGCGACGGCTGCCATCCTTGCCGGACAACATGGACTCAAACGCCAGTTCCACACCTTCCTGGCCCCGGCCATCCAGATTGGTAAAACCCACCAGATGCGCCGCCACATCCCGTTCCGGGTAATAGCGCCGCATTTCCGGCTGCAAGGACACGCCCGGCACCTTCAGCGCCTGTACCTGCTCGGCGATATCCATCGGCACCTGACGTTTCAGGTACACAAAATTGCGGCTGGTATCGCCCAGGCGCGACTGGATCTCCGCCACATTCATTTCCAGCAGGCGAGCCAACTGCGCCAGGCTTTCAGGGGAAGCACCGGCAGCATCTTCCGGGATGGCCCACACGGCCCGCGCCGGCACACTGGAGGCCAGCACTTCGCCATGGCGGTCGGTGATTTTGCCGCGTACCGCCGGCAGCGTCAGCGTACGCTCATAGCGGCGCTCGCCCTGCTGCTGCAGGAACTCGGTCGAAAGCCCCTGCAGAAACAGCGCCCGGCCGGCCAGTACGGCAAAGCCAAGAAACAGGAGGATAAAAACGAGCCGAGCCCGCCACTGGGGCAGGCTGCTCTTGAGTACCGGATTATTGAAAAAGGGAGCACGGCGCATCATGAGCCCCCGGGTTCGGCGGAGGCCGGCGCATTGAAATATAGCGCCCGCTGCGGATCCACCGGCACCATGCGCAGCTCATTGACGGCAACGTCATCCACCCTGGCATTGCGCGCCAGGCCGGCACGCTCCAGCTGCAGGCGGCGCCACTCAAGATCCAGGTCATTGGCCTGGGCGCGCGCGCGCTCCAGTTCAATGAATGCGCGGCGCCCCTGATACTGGCTGGTTACCAGGGAGGCCGCCGAGAGCATGAGCAACAAGCCCAGCACGAACAATAAGCGAATCATCGCCGCTTCCCTCGTCCGCGCGCCGCGCCTGCCCGGCCCGGCTGCGACGCTTGCGGCGGCAAGACGGCATCGGCGCGCCAGGGCGCATCGGTACGTTCGGCCACACGCAACACCGCAGAGCGGGCGCGCGCGTTGGCCGCGACTTCGGCCTCATCCGGCTTGATACGGCCTACGGCACGCATCACCGGACGCGGCAACTCGCTCTCGCGCAAAGGCAAGCGCGCCAAGGCCGGATCCAGTTGCCCGGCGGCGGCGATACTCTGCTTGACCATGCGGTCTTCGAGCGAGTGAAAACTGATCACAGCCAGCCTCCCTCCGGTTGCCAGCAGGCCTACAACTGCCTGGAGGGCGTGCGCGAGCTCTTCGAGCTCCCGATTGATGTGAATCCGTACAGCTTGAAAGGTACGGGTTGCCGGATGCTGGCCTTTTTCACGGGTGCGGACGACGCCGGCGACAAGCTCGGCGAGCTCGCGTGTGCTGAGTATCGGCCGTACTTCGCGGCGCGCTGCAAGCGCTTTTGCAATCTGAAAAGCAAACCGTTCTTCGCCATAGTCTGCTATGACCTCCCGCATCTCATCCACGCTGGCCTCGGCCAGCCACTGCGCGGCGGTCAGGCCGCGCGTCGTGTCCATCCTCATGTCCAGCGGGCCTTCCCGCATGAACGAAAAACCACGTTGCGCGTCGTCGATCTGCGGCGAGGAAACCCCCAGATCCAGCATCACACCATCTACCTGGGCAATACCCAGGTCATGCAATGCATCCGGCATCGTGGCAAAGCCATCATGCACAACCGTCACGCGCGAATCGGCTGCCGCCAACTCGCGTGCCACAGCAATCGCCTGCGGATCCTTGTCGAACACCACCAGCCGGGCATTGCCATCCAGGCGCGACAACAATTCGCGACTGTGGCCACCACGACCGAAAGTGCCATCGACAAACACGCCGCTGCGGCGTGCCTGGCCTGCGCCATCCACCGGCAACAGCGCCTCCACCGTCGGCGTCAGCAAGACGGACCGATGTTCGAACTCCATACCGCCCCGTCAGAAAGAAAACTGGTTCAAAACGTCCGCCATGCCCTGCTGCAGATCCTGCGCCTCCTTGGCGGCGAGCATCTGCGTATCCCACAACTCGAAATGGGTTCCCAGCCCCATCAGCATGACCTCTTTGACCAGTCCGGCCGCTTGCCGCAACTCAGGTGCAATCAGCACACGGCCCGCGCTGTCCAGCTCGACATCCTGGGCATTGCCCAGCAACAGCCGCTGCAACGCTCTGGCATTCATCGGGAATTGCACGATCTGCTCGCGCTTCTTTTCCCACTCCTGGCGGGGGTACACCAACAGGCAACCATCGGGGTGTCGGGTCAGCGTCAGGCGGCCTTCCGCCTGGGCCATCAGGGCGTCACGATGCCGAGCCGGAATTGTCATCCGTCCCTTGGCATCCAGCGTGAGCGCGCTGCTTCCCTGAAACACCCTTTTCCCCCACTAATAAACACAAAATCCTACTTTCCCCCACTTTAAGAGATCGATATAAGGCGGTCAAGTCGGAATCCCGGTTTTTTTCAATCACAACAAGGACTTAGGATTGACATATTTTATTACATAGAAAAATATGCTTCAAAATCAGAAAGTTAACCAGTGATGTAAAAGCCAGGTGTCAACATTGGGTGCCAGAAGCTAGCATCGGCCATCTGTAAGACAATGCAAACGCCGTTCTTCGGGAACGCAAAATGCGCCCTGGCCCCCCTCTTTCTCACGGGGGCTGGCGTACCACCAAATGTGGGTTTTTTCCTGCCGGGCGATGCACCGGCACCACCGGCTGCCGGCGCTGGCGCAACGGCAACGGGCCGTGGCGCGCAGCGCGGCCCGGCCGGAACAAGGTAGAAATGAATTCAGTGCAGGATGAACGATAGGCCGGATTCTGTAGGCCAGCTTGCGCTGGCCGGCAATCATTCCTCTGGACCACGCGTTGCCGCGTGGTTCTAGCCGCCTACCCGCATGCTCGGGCGGGCCGCCCTGCGTGGCCGAAACCACACGCATGCCTATTTGACGTTGCTCCGGATAGAGGTTGCCGCGTTTCACCCTGATGCGCCGCGATCTGTTGCCAGACCGCAGGGTACGGAGTGGCCGTACCCGTGCATGCCAGGCATGCCCCCGCATCAGACTCGTCTCTGTGGCCCTAGTCCTCGGCTTGCGCCGGACGGCCGTTAGCCGCTATCCCGCCCTATGGAGTCCGGACCTTCCTCGACACATTGCTGTGCCGCGATTGCCTGTCCATCCTGCGGCGGCGATTGTAGCTCGATACGAGCGACCCGCCGCAGATTCCTCAGGGATTGTTTACTTGACGCCCAGGAACGGCAGTGCCGAACCCGGCACCTGGGTGGAGGGCAAGGCGCCGTCCCACTTTTCCACGGCAATCAGGTTGACGAGGTTGGAATTGCTGGCCAGCGCCTGGCTGCGAGCCAGGATGGCAGCCGCCTCTGCCTCGCCGCGCATACGGATGCCGTCGGCCTCGGCCTGGAAGCGTTCACGCTGGGCATCCGCTTCGGCGCGTGCCTGCACGACCTGGATATCCGCCTGGATTTCTGCCGTCTGTTTCTGCTGGCGCGTGGTTTCGATCTGTACCTGGGCCAGCATGCGTTGCTCGATGGATTGCTCGTAGGCTTTGGAGAAACCGACTTCTTCAACCTGAACGCCAACGATCTGCACCGGCGCGTCGCGCATCGCGGACGACACCGCCTGCACGGTTTCCACGCCCAGCTTCTCGCGCTCCTGGATCGCCCGCACCGCCGTAAAACGGCCGAACACGTTCTTCACCGCATCCGGCGTGCGGCGCTCGATCACGCGCACCTGCAGATTTTCCAGCGTGCCATATTCGCTATAGAGGTCTGCCACCCGGTCCACCGGCACCCGATACGTGACGGATACCTTCATGTTGGCCGGCTGCTGGTCGAACGAATAGGCTTCCAGCGGCATGGTGACATTATGGTCACGCACCGACACGAAACGCACGGAATCCAGCAACGGCGTCTTGAAACCCAGGCCGGGCTCCGCCACGCTGGATAGCTTGCCGTTGCGCAGCAACACGGCGCGCTCGCCCTGATCCACCTGGAAGAAGGCGCCAAAGGCGACAAGAATGATGATGGCGAACAGCACCAGGAACAACACGCCGAAACGAGCGGCGCTCTTGATGGGGACGGAAGGTTTGCTGGTCATGCCTGGAACTCCATGAATCATTGGCGGCACAGCGCCCGCACCAACGGACGCGCCGGAATTGTTGCTTGAATGGGAAAGGGGAAGGCGCGGTCCAGGCGGCGGCGCCACCTGTGCGCCTGGCGGCTGGGGATGCGCCGCCGCTGCGGATTCACCCCGTGGGGAAGCTTTCAGCGATTTTTCGACAGCCAGGCCCGGATGCCCAGCGCCAGCAGGTAGGCCACCACGGCGGCGCCTATTGCCATCAGTATGTATCGCATGCTGTTTTCCCTTGCGTCTGAAACTCATAACACCCGGCCCTGCCACGGACCGCAAAAAAGCTCTCGTCTCGCGGCGGCGGCCCGCCGGAAACCTTTCTGTCCTGGCTGCCCGCCAGCCATCATCCTGCCCGCTGACCGCCACCACGCCCTTGCCCACCCTATGCAAAGGCGCCCAAGAATACCCCAACATGTTCTGGTCTAATTCAGATGGACACCTCGATAGGGGATGATTCCACCGAGAGCCCAGCAAGATATGACCCGTATTCGTAGAACCTTTGATGCCGCCTTCAAACTCCAGGTGGTACAGAT